>CAYLMR010000013.1:0-6028 GCA_964384885.1 uncultured Bacteroides sp. | reverse complement strand
GTGGAGAGGGCGTGGGCGACGGCGCGCTGGAGGTCGGGGCCGTAGATGTCGCGGGCCACGATGGTGCCTTCAGGGTCGAAGAGTATTATCGAGGGGATGGAGGAGATGCCGTAGGCGTCGGTGGCTATGCGCTGGGTGTTGAGGATGTTGGGCCAGGGGAGGCCGAGCTGCTCGATGGCGGTTAGGGTGTTCTGAGGCTCGTCCCACACGGCCACGCCAAGAATATCGAGACCTTTGTCGCCCCATTGCGAATAGATCTGCTTGAGGGTGGCGGCTTCGCGGCGGCAGGGACCGCACCAGCTTGCCCAGAAGTCAACGAGGGTGTAGCGCCCTTTGCCTACAAAGTCGCTGAGCTTCACGGTGCCGCTATCGGTCGGCACCTCGAAGTCGACAAACTTGTGGCCGGGCGAGGTGAGCTCTTTGAGCTTGTTGGCCTCGACGAGGCGGGTGAGTCTCACGCCCGGCTTGATGGAGGGATAGGCTCCGAGCATCGAGTCGAGCTGCGCGGGGCTCATTTCATAAGCTTCCTGAAGCAGGAAATATTCGCCGAGGGGGTCGGCGAGGTGGGCGTTGATGGCTGAGTCGAGATAGTGGCTGAGCAGACCGAGGGTGTCGGCGGGGAGATTGGCGAGGCTGTCGCGCGAGGCGATGTGGGAGGTGAGGGCGAGATTGAGCGAAGAGCCCGAGGCGAAGCGCGACAGGGTGTCGACCGCTATGTCGCCCGGCTCAACCACCAGGAGTGCGCGGCGGTTGCCTTCGATGAGGATGCGCGCGATATAGGGGGAGTCGACATGGCCGGTGAAGAGAGCTTTGCCGTCGGTCACGATTACAGAGTCGACTTTGGCCTCTGAGTCAAAATCGGTGAGATAGGCCATTTTGCCGTTGTCGGCGGCCGACACGGGAAGGGTGATGGTATAGTTGGGCTCGACGGTTTCGGTCTGAGGGGAGTGGCAGGCGGTGAGGGCCGGGAGAGTGAGCAGTGCTGCGGCTATAGCTTTGAGTTTCATGGCTGTAGAGTAGGGTTAGTTGTCGGAATCAAAATCAATCAGGGGGCCGTCGTCGTCGAGGTCGTCGTCAAAATCGTCCTCGAAATCCCAGCCCATGTTGTCGCCGAAATAGGCCTCTTCGGTGAATTTCGACAGCTCGCGTCCTTCGCGCTTGGTGGGGCGGCCGAGACCTTTGCGGCGGTTGACAAAGCCTGAGATTTTCACCACTTCGAGCAGTTCGAGCTCAGAGGCGGGTGTGATGTTTTTGAGATATTCAGGCACGAGCTTGGCGCCGAGACGGTTTTCGGTCACGGCGAGCACCTCAAACCAATAGGTCACCGGCGGCTTTCTCACCTTAACGATGTCGCCCGGCTTGATAGTGCGCGAGGGCTTGACGGTTACGTCGTTGACGGTGATGCGCCCTTTTTTCACAGCCTCGGTGGCTATGGTGCGGGTCTTGTAGATGCGTGTGGCCCAGAGCCACTTGTCGATTCTTACTTCGCTTTTCATATTCGGGAGGAGGATAGTGAGGGAGGAGAGTTATAGGGGGGATTATTTGTTGTTGTAGTTGCACATAGCGCGGGCGATGCCTTCGAGCACCTCCGAGCGCACGGCGTCGGCGGCCACCTGGAGTCTCACGCCAAGTTTCTGGCGCTCGTCGAGGCTGAATGTGCCCAGCACATAGTCAACCTGGCAGCCGCGGGGAAAATCGTTGCCAATGCCGAATCTCAGGCGGGGATAGGCGTCGGTGCCGAGCGTCGAGGCGATGTGTTTCAGTCCGTTATGGCCGGCGTCAGAGCCGCGTTCCTTGAGGCGGATGGCTCCGAAGGGGAGGGCGAGGTCGTCGACTATCACGAGCAGGTTGGCGATGGTGACCTTCTCCTTATCCATCCAGTATCTCACGGCGTTGCCCGACAGATTCATGAAGGTGGAGGGCTTGAGCAGGGTGACTTCCTGGTTTTTGATGCGGAAGCTGCACACGTCGCCATAGCGGGCTGTCGACCATGTGGCGCCGGCGTCGTCGGCCAGGCGGTCGGCAACCATAAAACCTATGTTGTGGCGCGTGGCGGCATATTCGTCGCCGGGGTTTCCGAGCCCCACGATAAGATGTTTCATAGATTTGATTAATAAGAAGAATTGGCACTGCCCGTTAAAGAGTGGTCGGGAAGTGCCAATTCTTGAATTGTCGTTTTTAGGTTGAGGCTATGCCTGCAGGGGTGATTACTTGCCTGCGTTGGCAGCTGCAGCGGCGCCACGGGCGGCACGGGTGAGCTGAACAGCACATACCACAGCGTTTTTGGCATTTACGAGCTCGAGGCCCTCGAAGTTGAGGTCACCTACCTGGAGGGTCTTGCCGAGGCCGAGGTTGTCGACGTTGATCACGAGACGCTCGGGCACTGCGGTATAGGGAGCGCGAACTTTGAGCTTCTTCATCGAGAGGCTGAGCTTACCACCGGCTTTCACACCTTCGGCGTGGCCTTCGAGGCTTACGGGCACTTCGATAACAACGGGCTTGGTGTCGTTGACTTCGAGGAGGTCCATGTGGAGGATGGTGTCCTTAACGGGGTGGAACTGAATGTCCTTGAGCACGGCCATACGCTTCTTGCCGTTAACGTCGAGCTCGATGGCGAAGATGTCGGGAGTATAGACGAGCTTGCGCACAGCCTCGTTGGTAACGGTGAGGTCGGTGGTGATGAGGCCCTTGTTGGCTGTTTCGTCGATGGTTACGATCTTTTCGCCGGGAGCGAGGGTGCCGGTGTAGGGGAGGGTGATGATTTCACCGCCGTTGAGCACCACGGGAATCTTGCCTTCGGCGCGGAGAGCCTTGGCTGCCTTCTTGCCGAGGTTTGTGCGGGGCTCGGCGCTAAGCTGAAACTTTTTCATTTCTTAAAAGTAGTTGATTTGTTGGTTGTGTTACTAAAAAATAAGCTTTCTTATTTTCCCATCACACTTTAGTGCGCATCATGTTGAGCTTTAGCCTGTTGGGCTGCGGCCCGACGCGCAAGGGTGACGCTCTTGTTAAAAAGCCGGCACAAAATTACAAATATTTTCCCTCACCGCCAAATAAATCACCCCGAGCCTCTTAGAATCAATGGTTATTAGTTGTGAACAATTCTGAGGGGAGTGTCAGGCGAGGAAGTAGTATATTCCTGAACTTTGCGGTTGTTTACATACCAATAAACAGTTCCTTCTGCCGAGCTGGCCTGAGCACTTGTGATACTGTCGATTTTGCCATCGGGCCATTCGATACTGAAATTGTGGGAATATAATCCGGGCTCAAACAAACCGATACACAGTAATTTGTCAGTCTGACTATTGATCTTTTTATCTTTAGACAGAATATGGAAGCAGTCTTTTAGTATATATCTTTCCTCGGGATATTCTCCTTTTATTGTGCTATATCGGCGCCACATATCCTTGTTCCAGAAAGCTTCTGACCAGTCAGCGCGGATTGTGTCTATATATGCAGTGTCGGGCATATAGACAGCATTATATCTTTCTACCACAACTTTTATTGACTTACCTACATAATTATTTTCCGTAGCCGGATTTAGCAGGCTCTCACCTTTAGAGTTGCGCACATCAACTATATAACTATAATAGGGAGCACTTCCACCGATATAAGGGCCATCGTCGGTTGAACATGAACACACTAATTGACCCATAATTATGAGCAGTCCCAATATCAATCTAAAAATGCTGAATTTATTTTTCATGACTAATTACTTTAGTTGAAAAAATGAAAAAAATAAATTAATGTTAGGGGGTTTCATCCCTCCCTTAAATTTTCCGCAAAGATAATATTTGTATTTGTAATCTCAGCAAATAAAATAAGTGTTTTTGGGCTGAATCAATATTTTCTCCTGATTTTGCGGGGCGATGAAGATTTTTTTGAAAATTCCGGGCGAAATGGTTGGTCACACCGTTAAATATAATTAATTTTGCCAGAACTAAACCAATAGCGCCAACAACAACAATCGTAACATAACCTTAAATTTCACAATTCTTATGTGGTTAACAAGCTCATCTATAGGACGCAAGCTCGTGATGGCTATCACCGGCGTGTGCCTTGTCCTATTCGTAACGTTTCATGCGTTGATGAACGGTGTGGCTATCTTCAGGCCCGACGCCTACAATGTTATCTGTGCCTTCTTGGGCGCTAACTGGTATGCGCTTGTGGCATCGATAGGTCTCGCCGCTCTTTTTGTAATTCACATTATTTATGCCCTCTGGCTCACGGTTCAGAATCGCAAAGCCCGCGGCAACGACCGTTATGACGTGGTTAAGAAACCCGCTCAGGTAGAATGGTCGTCACAGAACATGCTCGTGCTCGGCATCGTGGTGCTCGCCTTCCTTGCACTTCACCTCTGCCAGTTCTGGGCCAAGATGCAGCTCGCCGAGATCAACGAGCACTACGCCTCTTTAAACGGTGTAACCGTGTCTCCCAAGAGCGGCACCTTGTTCCTTCACATGGCCTTCAGCCAGTGGTGGACTCCCGTGATCTACATCATCGCTCTCGTGGCTCTGTGGTTCCACATGAATCACGGTTTCTGGTCGATGTTCCAGACCGCCGGTTGGGATAACGACACCTGGCTCCCCCGTCTGAAATGTATCGGCACATGGTGGACAACCATCGTGGTGGGTCTCTTTTTACTTCAGGTTATCGTGTTTACCGTTCAGGCGAAAAGGGATTTCTATCTCAAAGAAGATAAACTCACTGAGCAATATGAGGAATTTAATGCCGAGCTCGCCTGCGAGGCTACTCCCTGCCAGGCCGTTGCCTGCGAAGAAGTTGCTTGCGACAAGTCATGCGACACCCCCTGCACAACTCCCTGCGGTCAGCCCTGTGGTCAGCCCTGCGACACTCCCTGCGGCCAGCCTTGTGAAAACTCCTGCACCACTCCCTGCGAGTAATCTCAAAGCTCCTCTTCCTAAATCTTTCCCCACCCACTTCCATTATTCACATTCCCCATATATCTCACTATGGCAGACATTAAAAATCTCGAGGGCATGATCGATTCCACTCCTATAATGAAGGACTATGCCGACATCGAATCGTCGAAGCTCCCCGAATTCCAGATAGACTCCAAAATTCCCGATGGTCCCGTAGCTGACAAGTGGACCAACTACAAGGCTCATCAAAAGCTTGTTAACCCCGCCAATAAGCGCAACCTCGACGTTATCGTGGTGGGCACCGGTCTTGCCGGCGCCTCAGCCGCCTCAACTCTTGGCGAGCTTGGCTTCAATGTATATAACTTCTGTATTCAGGATTCACCCCGCCGCGCCCACTCTATCGCCGCCCAGGGTGGTATCAACGCCGCCAAGGATTATCAGAACGACGGTGACTCGGTTTACCGCCTGTTTTATGACACTGTAAAAGGTGGTGACTTCCGCTCACGCGAGGCCAACGTTTACCGTCTCGCCGAGGTGTCAAACAACATCATCGACCAGTGTGTGGCTCAGGGTGTGCCCTTCGCCCGCGAATACGGCGGTCTGCTCGCCAACCGTTCATTCGGCGGCGCTCAGGTAAGCCGCACTTTCTACGCTAAAGGTCAGACCGGTCAGCAGCTCCTGCTCGGCGCTTACGCCTCGCTCAACCGCCAGATCAAGAAAGGCACCGTGCGCTCATTCAACCGTCGCGAGATGCTCGACATCGTTATCATCGACGGCCGCGCCCGCGGTATCATCGTGCGCAACCTCATCACCGGCGAAATCGAGCGCTATGCCGCCCACGCCGTCGTGCTTGCCACCGGTGGCTATGGCCGCACCTTCTTCCTCTCTACCAACGCCATGGGCTGTAACGGCTCAGCCGCCATCCAGGCCTTCAAGAAGGGCGCTTATCTCAGTAACCTCGCTTTCACTCAGATCCACCCCACATGTATTCCCGTGCATGGCGAAGACCAGTCGAAGCTCACCCTCATGAGTGAATCTCTGAGAAACGACGGCCGCATCTGGGTGCCCAAGAAAAAAGAAGATGCCGAGGCTATCCGCGCCGGCAAGAAGAAACCTACCGACATTCCCGACGAAGACCGCGACTTCTA
>CAYLMR010000012.1:0-34122 GCA_964384885.1 uncultured Bacteroides sp. | reverse complement strand
CGTGGCGCATGCCGCTTAGCCTATATTGTTATTTTTAACGGACTATTGATAATATCGGTTCATGGGAAGCCTCCGGCGTAACTTGCAGGGTTTATCTGTCATCAGATAATATATTGGATAAGAACGACAGGCAATTGGATTTGCTTTCGATTCAAAAAATTGCAGCTTCATCTTCAAGTGTTCAAAAGTCGCAAATTACTATTCCAGATGGTGTTAGCGGACAACGTTATATAATAGTGGAGGTTACCAATGGTAACAACATCGAAGAATCTGATGTTGACAATAATAAAGTTTCTTCACAATTTACATCGGTTCAATCACCGATGCCAAATCTTGTGATGTCGGATTTGTCATTAGATAGAGACTTAATTGCCGGGGGGACTGTAACAATAAAAGCTAAGGTTTCGAATAATGGTATTGCTCCAACTCGCAAATACAAATGGGCCGATGGCTTCTATCTTAGCGAGGACTATGATTTCAATCAGAACACTGCTTTGATTCTTGGCAGCAAATCTCATGTTGGCGTGCTGAATCCCGGAGAATCATACGAGATTAATGCATCAGTTAAAGTTCCGACCACAGCGCAAGGCTATTATGTACTATACGCTATTTCTGATGTGAAGGATGCCTTATATGAGACAAGTAAATCAGATAACAGAGTGCGTACCACTGTGCTTGTAAATAACCCATCAGCAACACCGGTGGATGTATCTGTGACCAAAGTATCTGCCCCAGCTCATATAAAGGCAGGCGAGACGATCACAATCTCTTATACGATTGAGAACCTTAGTGACCAAAGTGTATCAGGTTTGCTCCGCGACGTAATCTATATGTCAAAGGACAATAAGCTTGATGCGGACGATGTTATGGTCGGAGTAGTCACTGGCAATGAAACTATAGAACCCGGCAATAACATCATTAGAGAGGCTACCGGATGTATTACTAATATGGTCGAAGGTGATTATTACATCATAGTAAAATGTAATTCGTCACGTTCAATTGCTGAAAATGAATTCGACAATAATATTAAAACAGCTGATGCCATTACCAGCTTGGAGTATGCACGTCTATCTTTGGGTGAAACGGCTTCATTAAATACATCCGGACTATACAAAATGTCAGTAAATGATGCGGTCGCTTCCAAAACTATTGGTATTGAGTTGGCACATCCGGAAGATTCTCCATGTTCTGTATATGTGGCTTATGAAAGTACGCCTACAACTGCCAAATATGACCGCAAATCGTCAGTGTTTGAGAATGGACAGGAGGAAGTTTTGATTCCCAATGTTAAATCAGGAACATATTATATATTGGCGCAGGCAAACAGCGCATTGAGCAAAAATCTCAATGAGTTCAAACTTAACGGTACGGATATAGATGACGACGTACCCATGACTCTCACTTCTCGCGAAGTTCAGTTTGGAGCCACATCTCTCGCAATCAAAGAAGGTGGCAACGGAGGTTGGATTTCAACAGATGTAAGAGGTGCATTACTTGATTCTATTATGGATTTCCGTTTAGTCAAGGGCGATAGAATAATACCCGTTGAGTCGCTGACTTTCTACGATCAGACATCCACTAAGTCTATTTTCAATCTGAAAGATGCAGAAACCGGTCAGTATGACATGGTTTCTGAATTGCCGGATGGAACACGCGCTACTTTGCCTAACGCATTCAGCGTTGTCCCGGGTACTGAGGTCGGTCTTGGCGTAAAAATTGAAGGGCCGAGTGTGGTTCATATTGGCAGTTATGCTCCAATATCAGTTACATACGCTAATGGTGGTAATACTGATGTTAGTATCAAGGAGTTTGTCCTTGTCATAGACAAAGGTGCTGTAGCGACTTCTATAGAAGGATTAAAAGCCAATCAATCAGAACTTCATTTTGTGCCTGATACTGGGATTGATAACAGAGGTTTTGCTTCAATATCTCCCGGTACACAACGTACTATAACTTGCTTTATGCAGCAAGGTGCCGCGACAAGTCACTTAATAATCTATGTAATAAAATAATAAACCAATATCATAATGAAAAAAATAATTCTTGCTCTATGTTGTACTGTGCTGCTGTTTCCGTTAGCAGCACAGAACATCATACGACCCAAAATCGCAGGTCCTAATGGCCTTTGGGTAAACAGTTACAACGGCGTCCTCTTTTTCGGGCGCACCGATTTTGAAACTAAGAATTCGGCAATGCCGATGGAATTGCGATTCTATTACAATAGTTCGTCCAACAACATGAACTATGGCTATGGCAACGGCTTTTCACTTGGCTACGAAATGCGCTACGAAATTCAAGACAATGGTGATGTCAAAGTGTTTCAAGGGGACGGACGTTCCGATGTCTTCAAGAAATTCGGAGATGAGTTTGAGGCACCTGCCGGAGTATTCAGTACGCTGACTGCTGATGGTAATGGCTATCTTGTCACTGAAAAGACTGGTGAAAAATTCTACTTTTCTGATGCCGCACACAAAAGATTAACTGCACAAGAAGATAGATTTGGTAATCGCACTGATCTGACCTATCAGAATAATCTCTTGACTCAAATTAAAGACGCTGTCGGTCATACTATCAATCTCGAATATACCGACACCCTGATGACCAAAGCTACAGCAACCTTCCTCAATGGCAGTTTCTCCTATCAATACGATGCAAAAGGTCGTCTGCGCAAAATCACAGATGCGATGGGTTACACCACATTGTACGACTATGACAAAGAGAACCGTCTTGATGAGATAACTGATGCCAATGGTAATAAAACTACTATTAGTTATAACAATGCCGGTATGGCAAGCCGATTGACTACTGCTGTATCCGATAAGTCTATTCGTTATGATGGCGACAAGACTGTCTTTATTGACTATACAGAGCCATCCAATCAGTACTCCTACTATCGTTGGGATGAGAAAGGTCGTGTGATTGAAAAGGCTGGCCTATGTTGTGGCTCTCAAGCACTTCTAGAATATGACGAAGATGATAATGTAATCAAGCATACTGATGCAAACGGAGGTATCACCACTTACACCTACGATGATAGAGGCAATATGCTTTCTTCCACAGACCCTATGGGTTATACAGAGAGATATACTTATGATTCTGATTATAATCAGGTTCTATCTTATCAAGATAAAAATAGCAACAACTATTCTTTCAGCTATGATGGCAATGGTAATCTGATTGCAATATCCGGACCAGAAGGTTTTTCAAATCGATTCACTTATAACGAGCATGGCTGGCAAGTAACCGCAACAGATGCTAATAGCAACGTTACGCGCACAAATTACAATACAGACGGAACCATATTCTCTGTGCTTGATGCCGCTGGTTATACTAAGTCTTTTGTGTATGACAAATGTGGAAACATAACCTCCGCAACTGATGGTAGAGGCAACACTACAGAATACTCGTATGATAACAACAACCGCATTGCCACACAAACGGATGCTCTCGGCAATATTAGCACGCTAAGTTATGATAAGGTAGGTAATATAGTCCGTGTCAAGGATGCCGCCAATCATATCACAGGTTACACTTACGATGCGCTCGGAAATGTCTTGACAAGGACAGATGCTGCTGGCAACATCATCAAGTATGAATATGATGGCAAAGGCAATATTGTAAGAGTGGTTGACCCGCTCGGTCGGATTACAAAAATAACCTATAACGACCGCAATAAAATGATATCACACACCAATACTGCTGGCGAAGTCACTTCTTACGATTATGACCGTGCTGGTAATTTGATTGCAGAATTCATGCCAAATGGCAATGATGTAATTTATGATTATGACCTAAACAATAATCTTACCGATGTGCAGGACAATATGGGAGTTATTGCTACATATACATATGATGGCAATGGCAATCGTCTGACTATTACCGATGGACTTGACCGTATTTTCAGCTATACCTACGATGGACTAAATAGGCTCATGAGCGAGACGCTTCCAAGTGGTGCTACTACAAATTATGCTTACGACGGTAATTCCAATCTGCTATCTAAAACAGACGCCTTGGGTCAAGTCACCTCATACACTTATTCTTCGCTTAATAAACAACTCTCACATATCAACGCTTTGAGTGCGGAAACTACTTTTGAATACGATGCGAACGGAAATCTGATTAAAGCCATAGATGCGCGAAATAATCCGACAATTTGGACATACGATCCTCTTAATAGGAATACTCGGATTACCTTTGCAAATGGCACATCACTAAAGTACGATTATGATTTTATTGGAAATGTAATTAGTAGTTATGACCGTGCGGGTAATAATACTAAATACACTTATGATGTATTAGGTCGATTGTTGCGAAAAGAATATGCAGACAAATCGGTTGATTCTTTCTCTTATGATGCAGCCGGACAGATGTTGACAGCTAATAATAAGGATGCTCAAGTGTTGTTCTCATACGACTTGGCAGGACGGATAATGTCAGAAACATTGAATGGCAAAACAACTTCTTACAACTATGATATTGCCAATGGCATCCGTTCGTATGTTTATCCGAGTGGAATGAAAATTGAGGAACGCTTAAATGCACGTGACCTCATTACTTCAATTAAACAAAATGGTTCAGAAGTAGTTACAATGGCATACAATTCTGCCGGACAGAAAACTGCTCAGACTTACGCTAATGGCATAAAAACGAACTATGAGTATAACGAAAATAGTTGGCTATCCCGCATCGCTGACAATGCTCAGATTCTTGACCTTGGTATGACTTATGATGCTATCGGCAACATCACTCAACGCACCGATGGGCTGGATCCTAATAAAACGGAATACTATGGTTATGATGCCATATCGCAATTGATTTCATTTAAACGTGGTACATCGGTTGATAATACTTATCAATTCGACCTTCTTGGCAACCGCATCCGAACTGTGGAGAATGGTATAACTACCAACTATACTGTGAACACTGTGAATGCCTACACTTCTATTTCAGGTGGTTTAACATTCATTCCTAAATATGACGGTAATGGTAATTTACTCAATGATGACAAGCATACTTTTGCTTATGACTTCAATAACCGTATGGTGTCAGCCGATAATAATATAGTAATTTTCAAATATGATGCCTTAGGACGCCGTGTTGCAAAGAACGATACAACTTATTGTTATATTGATAATCAGATGAGTGAAGCGTATGCAGACAATAATTTGTTATCTTCGTACATATATGGGAATAACATAGATGACATACTTATAAGTACACGCAACAATGAGCAATTTTTTCATCATACCAATCACATTGGCTCAACATTAGCTTTGAGCGACCAATATGGCAATGATATAGAATATGTTAGATATGATGCATATGGGATGCCTATTTTCATAAATTATACAAATGAAGGTATCTCAAACTCAGTTACGAATAACACCATACTTTTTACAGGACGAGAATTTGATGTAGAACTTGACATATACTATTTCAGAGCTCGAAGTATGCATCCATATATCGGTAGGTTTATGCAACATGATCCAATGATTTATATAAATGGGCTAAATGATCAGACATACGTTAATAATCAGGTCGTAAATAAAACTGATCCCTTGGGCCTTTTTAAAATTTGGAAATGTGAAACATGTTATTGGGATAAGGGAATAAGCAACATCTCTCATCCGGGTGGCTATTCTTATAATTGCGGATGGAAAGAAGTATATTTTCCAGACATCCAAACACCTAGAATAAAATTTCCTGAATTTGACAATCCGTTTTCAAAAGAAAATAGATGTAAAAAGTACTCAGATAAAATAACCTGCGAATGTAATGATAACAATCCAGGAAACCCTTGCAGTTGGAAATTTTTCTATAATGAATGTATGGATGGTGTTACTTATCATTATTAATATAAACCATTATGAAACAAAAAATTATTGTAATATCCACCATACTGATATTGTCTATAGCGGTTTGTTCCGCTGAAAAAAGTAGACATTGTGGCGAAGGTGGATGTGATGACCCCAACACACCGAATCCTAGGCCTCATCATTGGGGGGACTATGACCCCGAAGGAAAGCTCTCAGTTGACCCTAACGAAATAATCGGGCCGACAGGAGTTGACACTGTCCGTTGGGTAAGCATCAACGACATTCTCAACTACACAATCATGTTTGAGAATGACCCTGAGTTTGCGACGGCTGCCGCTCAAAGAGTAGACGTGCGTTTCGATTTCCCCAATAAGGCTCTTCAGAAGAACTTCGGAATCGGGACTTACTGCTTCTCAAATATGTCATATAATGTTGAGAACAGCCCCAACGCATATCAAAATCGCATCAACCTCGCGGACTCTCTTGGAATCTATGTTGATGTGATTGGGGGTCTTGACGTGACCAAGAATCAAGGATTTTGGAATTTCAGTACCATCGATCCGGAAACCGGTTATGCACCATGGGAGCATAACAAAGGTCTTCTTCAAGTCAATGACTCTACCCATGTAGGCGAGGGGTTTGTCACATTCAGTCTCAAGCCACTTGCAAATATGCAAACCGGTGATACTATCAGCATTCAGGCAAGTATTGTGTTTGATGATAACGATACTATCCCGACAAATCGTTGGTGTAATATGATTGATGCCGGGATGCCAATAAGCAAAACTTTAGCTTCTGTAAATTCAGATAATCCTTCGTTATACAACATCACTTTTGAGTCAAGTGACGACAAAGGCGGTTCAGGGGTAGAGAAGATTGCTCTATATTTAGCCAACAACTCAGGACTATATGAGGAATACGGAGTGTATGCCCCCGATTCGATTGTGTCATTCCCGATTGAGAAAGGCAGACAGTATAAACTTTTCTCGATTGCCACTGACCGAACAGGGAATATGGAACCGCTGAAAGAAGAACCGGATGTGGTGGTAAACTTCAACCAACCGCCAACAGATTTGTTGCTCTCAAATACATTCTTTCAGGATGATGTGGAATTGGATGGTTTTATAGCAGAACTTTCATCTGTTGACGATGATGACGATGTAGAGTTCACATACTCTCTTGCAGAGGGAGATGGTGCAATACACAATGATATGTTTGCGGTAGTGGGCAATCGGCTTCAGGCTAACGATTGTTTCAAGTGCGCAAACGATACGGTCTACAACATCCGTCTTTCTACAACTGACAACGGTGGTTTGAGCTTTTCAAAAGCGTTCACACTAAGAATGCTCCGGGTATTGGAAGAGCCTGAACCCAAGATATTGGATATTGAGATTTGTGAAGGTGATTCTTATGAGTTTTACGGTAAGTATTACGACAAGACCGGCACATATACTCATCGAACACCCAATGAGTTTATGTGCGATAGTATCTATGTGCTTAATCTTCGCATCAATCCGATTCCTGAACCTCCGACTATCACCATTTCGGATAAAGCGACTCTTATATCATCTGCCGAAAAGGGTAATCAGTGGTATAAGGATGGAGAACCGATTGATGGTGCCACAGAACAGGTATATGTGGCAACTAAGACAGGTGTCTATTACGTGACAGCAAGTAACGGAACATGTGAATCAGATCCATCAAACGAAGTGTATGTCAATCTTGATGAGATAGGCTCAATTAAATATACTTTGGATCATGGATGGAACTGGTTCTCCTCAAATATTTCAGATTCCTACATACAAAAGCCTGAAACATTCTTTGAATCTGTGATCAGCTCAATGAATATGGTAAGAAGTCCAGCCGGAGGTTTGAACAGCAATGGAAAAAATCTCACGGGTGACATTTCGGCTATAACTCCCACAACCTACCAAATTCAGATGAATTCAGCTGATGTCCTTTATCTAAGCGGAGCTATTCATCAGCCCGAGGATTTTGAAATATCTCTGTCTACAGGCTGGAATTGGATTCCCTACATTCCTACTGTTGAAATGGGATTGGACATGGCTCTGAGCAATCTGAATCCTGCTGATGATGATATTATAAAGAGTCATTCACAATTTGCTACTTATTCCGGAGGAAAATGGATTGGCACTCTGAAGGATCTGCAACCGAACAATGGCTATATGTACTATACATCCACGCCCACTTCGTTTACATACACCTCTTCTCGTGCACGAATTATTTCCAATGAACCTCTATATATCGCCGCCTCAAACTCGCCTTGGCATTACGACAAATCCTCTTATGCAGATAATACCACATTGATAGCAGAACTCTATGACAGTGAATCGAAGGTCATGGATGGAACATTTGCCGTCGGAGCATTTTGTGGGAAGGAATGTAGAGGAATAGGTGTATATATCGACGGTCGTTTGTTCTTTACAATCCATGGTAATCCAAATGATGGAATCAATTTCAAAGCTATTGAAAATGCCACAGGAAATGAGAGAGAAATTATGGAATCCCTGACATTGGGAGACCACCCCGTTGGCACCTATACAAAACCCTATCGTTTGTCTTTGGATAAAAGCTCCGGTTTGGATAAAATAAACATTTACGAATATAACATTTACCCAAATCCTGTAAGAAATATAATGTTCATTGATGGCGATTTGATAAATGTAACCGGGATTAAGGTTATCAATATTTCAGGCGTGACATTAATCTCTACCGATTCGTTTGATCATGGGGTAAATGTCTCAACCATTCCTGATGGTGTATATGTAGCCGCAATTCTGACAAACCACGGTGTCATCTATCGCAAGTTCATCAAGAAAGCCTATTAATTGTTTTATATAGTCGCAGATTTCGTTGAACTTATAAAGGTATTGTTAACAATACTAATGCAGCGTTAGCGGCCATTTTTCTAAAAAGATAGCGATGAGATTTTGACGTCTCACCGCTATCTTCATTTTATTACGACTGTGATTATTCTCTCTTTTTTGCGGTCATCATCTGCATGTTGGCGTTGACGATACCGGCTATTTGCATACTTCATTGACGAAGGCTCTGCATTGGAGAATCGAAAAGTCATTGAGTGAGATTTAAATGGAGGGCGATTGCGTACTTTCCCATTGTGACAGTGATCACCAGTCACAACTACTCAACCATTTCTATCAATCATTATATTTGCACGTATTAGAAGACCTTTACTGGCAATATACAAATAAAATCCTTCATTGTTATTATTATGTTATCTGTAATTATGTATTCAATTGTAAAACGCAGTTTTATAGGGAAATGTAATTATACGTCGGTTAGTAAACCATAAAACAATACAACGCCTCATGGATGAGATGGGACTTAAATGCGAAATCCGCAAAGTGAGATATCATTCGTATAAGGGTGAAGCCGGTAAGATAGCACCTAACGTTATAGAGCGAGACTTTACCGCTACAGCACCAAATCGTAAGTGGGCTACCGACGTGACGCAAATAAACATTGGCACAACTAAGCTATATCTCTCACCTATACTTGATATGTATAATGGCGAGATAATATCACATAACATCTCTACAAGCCCCAATCTTGAGCAGATATATGATATGCTTGACAAGGCATTTGATAAGTTCGACAACCTTGATGGATTAATACTTCACTCTGACCAAGGATGGCAATACCAGCATTTTGGATACCGCAAACAACTCGATAATCATCATATCACACAAAGTATGTCCCGGAAAGGTAATTGTCTTGACAACTCGATGATGGAAAACTTTTTCGGCATTATGAAATCAGAACTTCTATATGCCGAAAAATTTGAATCGCCGCAAGCCTTTATAAAGGCTTTAGAAGAATACATTGAGTATTACAACAATAAAAGAATCAAATCCCGGTTAAAAGGAAAGAGCCCGGTGCAATACCGAACTCTTCCAATTAACGGATAATATTAACCCGTCCAACTTTTTGGGGTCACTTCATTTTGACACAGCCTCTTCATTATGTTGGATGTCTCACTTTGCACTGCTGTCCCAACGGAAAGCTGATGCGTGTCATACGGGTGGAGGAAAGAACCACACGGAGCGGCTTTCCCAGCAACTCAACAGTCATGACATGTGACCATTGTGAACAATGCCCGTTCAGACAGCAGTGTGCTCTGACCAAAAGCAAGCGGGGCGAGATACATCGCCGGCTGGGCAATCTCAGAGAAGAGCAAAAGGCAAAGAAAAGGCTTGATCTTCCGGAAAACCGGAGAAAACTAAAACGACGGTCATTGGAACCGGAGCCGGTCTTCGGTCAGCTGAAACACAATCACGGTTACACACGCTTCCGTCACTTCGGAAAATCCAAGGTCAGAATGGACCTCGGATTTGAACTCATGGCCCTCAATATCCTGAAATTATACAGAAACATGAAAAAAACGGTATAAAATGACCGACTTTTTCATGTTTTTGGGTTTTTATTCGATTTTCGGACTCTGAGAATCGAAAATTTCGTAAAAAATCCAAATTCTCAAATCTCGCATCCAAATATTCAATTCTCAAAGCCTATCCGGTCGCCTAGTTCTGCAACACCTTCCGCACATTATGAGCACAACATATTGTGCGACAGATAGTTTCAGGCGGAGAGGTCAGGTGAAGAGGTCAGGTGAAGAGGGTGGGGAGGAGGGAGTCGGTGAGGAGCCAGTGGGGGGCGGGGATGGTGAGGGTGGAGGGGGTGAGGGTGAGGAGGCCGCCGTTGAGGAAGCTTTGGGCGCGGGCGAGCATGGAGGCGGTCATGTGGGCGGGGAAGTCGCGGCGCAGCTGCTCGAGGTCGACGCCGCGCGCGGTGCGGAGCCCAAGCATAAGAGCTTCGTTAAACCGATCCTCCTCGGTGAGAGTCTCGGTTTCGCGCTCGGGAAGTCCCTGCGCCCTCAGATAGGCGTTGAGGTTGGAGGGGTTGTAGCTTCGCTCACGACCGTTGAAAGAGTGCGCCCCGGGGCCGAGCCCGAGATAGGGTGTGCCGGTCCAATAGGAGGAATTATGGCGCGAATGACGGCCGGGAAGCGCATAGTTTGAGATCTCATAGTGAGCATATCCCGCCGAGGCGAGGGAGTCACACACCAAGCGATACATCTCGGTAGCTGTCTCTTCGGAGGCCTCGGTTATCTCTCCCCTGTCGCGCAGGAGGGTTAATCGCGTGGCCGGCTCATAGCTGAGCAGATAGGCTGAAATATGCTCGGGCGCGAGAGCCAACAGCGACTTAACAGATTTCTCCAGGCTCGCCACCGTCTGGCCCGGGAGGCCGAACATCAGGTCGAGGCTCAGATTGAAGATACCTCCGTGCCTGAGCGTCCCGACTGCCTCGACAGCCTCAGCGGCGGAGTGACGGCGCCCTATGGCCTTGAGCTCGCCATCGTTGAGTGTCTGCACCCCCATGCTCACGCGGTTAACACCCCGCTCCCCTATCAGCGCCACAAACTCGGGGGTAACATCCTCGGGGTTGACCTCAATGGTCACCTCTTCGGCCTCGCCCAACGGCAGTGCGTCGAGCAGCCTCGCGAGCTGAGGGAGAGGGAGAATCGAGGGGGTACCGCCGCCGAGATAAACGGTCTTCACGCTCTCGCCGCGCAGCTCCTCCCGGCGGGCGCGCAACTCATTTAGCAATGCGTCGACATACTCCCCCGCCCTCGTGGAGGAAGCCACCGAATAGAAGTCACAATAGATGCACTTGGAGTGACAAAAGGGTATGTGGATATAAAGCCCGGCCATAGAAAAAACGATTACTCCTCGCGGCGGCAGATCTGCTTGAACTTACAGAATGTGCAGCTCTCGTTGTCGTCGCTCGCCTTAAAGGGCACTTCGGGGTTGAAAATCTCGCGGATAGTGTCATAGAGCCGCTCCCTGAACTCCTCCACCACGGTGTGATAATCATTGATCGGCTCCTTGGCTATCTTCACCCCCGCCAGCGCCGTCTCGGCATTGGCGATATCGCGAAATTTATAGAGCATCGGCCTGATGGGGCGGTCCTCCCCCTTGTCCATGTTATAGAGCATACAGTAGAACAGCAGCTGGAGAATGGCTTTGGGGCGCTTGGACGACGGGGTGAAAAGCTCCTCCACCGACGCGGCGGCGTTGGAGTCGTTGCCGGTCTTATAGTCCACGATGCGCAATGTGCCGTCGACCGAGTCAACCCTGTCGATTCGCTGCTTGATATTGACGGTCAGCTCATCATCCACTTTCAGGCGCATGGCAAGGGGCACCTCCTCGCCCACTAACTGCATGGGGGTGTGGAGCCTCGCGTCACCTCTTAGCAGCTCCTTGAGATAGAACACCATCACGTCGTGAATCACCTTTGCCTCACCCACAAGCTCGTCGAGCCTGTCGGGGCCGAGACGATTGAAATGGTCGTTAATCTCCATCGTCACCACCTTGCTGAGCATCACGGGCGACTTCACCAGATTGAGCAGGTCTTCGGCCATGACGGGGTGATTGCCCACGCGCTCCCTCAGCTGACCGTAAAGGGCCTGGGCGGAGTCGTGGAGAATGGTGCCGAAGGTGCTTGAATCCATATAGTCGGTCACCTCGTCGGGAAATCTCAGCCCCTCGACATATTCGAGATAGAAACAGAGGGGACAGTTGAGATAGAGATTGATGGCCGACGCCGAGAGGTTTTTGCCCGACCCGGGACGGGTAAATGCGGAAAGCTTCTCCATAATGGCGGACGACTTGTCAATCGAAATCGTCTCGTTGATAAACGCCGCCATGGGGAAGTTGCTTTTCATATAGGTGATCTTGCCCTTGTCGCCGAGCAGATAGACGAGCTGACGCAGGTAGCGCGACGGCTCGTTGGAGCGGTTGAGCCCTTCCGAACGGCTGTCATAGAGCAGGGTGACATGTGAGGCGCGCGACAGAAGGCGGTAGAAATAATAGGCAAAAATGCTCTCCTGAAAGTCGATGGTGGCCATGCCGTAACCTTTGCGGAGAGTCTCGGGAATGAACGACTTGGCCTGATGACGCTTGGGGAAAATCGACTCATTGACCGACAGCATCACGACGTTGTCAAAGTCAAGGGCGCGGGTTTCGAGCACGCCCATCACCTGCAGCCCCCTGAGCGGTTCGCCGGTAAATCTAACCGAGGAGGTGGCCACCACACGGTCGATAAGCTGAAACAGGGTTGTTTCGCGCAAGGATATGCCATATTGGCGGCAGCTGAGATAGAGGTCGTTGACCGCGTCGAGATAAGCCTCGAGAAAACATCTTTCGAGGGTCATCACCGTTACCTCATCTTTCTCGACCGGGAGCTCGGCCTCCTCCTCGCCCGAGTCGCTGCGGGTCAGCTCGGGAGCTGACTCCGGCTCATGGGCAACGTTTTCGAGCAGCAGGTTGACAATATCCCTCACATAGCCAAACACCTCGTCGATGTCGTCAGGCCTGCTGACCGTGCGGAATATCCGAGCGAGTACCGGATAGGCCCCGGCGATTTCAGTTTCTGAAATGATATAGAGGCGCTTGTCGGTGATGAACTTCATCAGGCTGTCGCACTCGTCGGGCGCTATCGCCATCAGAGCGGGGTCGGAAATCACCGATTTGACATTCTCGTAGTAGAACAGCGACCGCCCTCCTGAATGGCGCACATTTCTGCGGAGGTTGACGATATTGTGAATGAGCGATGCCACCGGGGTGTATTTCAGCGGGTAGCCCATGGTGATATTCATGGTGGTAAACTCGGGAGGCACCGCGTTGATAACCGGCAGCAGCATCCCCTCGTCGGCAAGCACCACGGCGGTATTGATGGCGTTGTCGGGGTCAGGCATGAATCCCTGGGCGAGATAGCCGGCGAGCGAGCGTCCCGCCTCGTCAGCCTGCACCACATTTGAGGGCATCGCCTTGATGGTGATGTCGGGCAGGGAAGTTATCTTCTCCTCGCCAATGTCATAGAGCGGCGGAAACTGCTCGATATTGGCCGCGAGGAAATGTGAGGCCCTGTTGTTTTTAAGCCCGAATGCGGGGGAATTATAGTCCCAGTAGAAATCGGCGAGACCGCGCGCCTTGAGCCGCTCGAAAATCTTGATCTCGGCTGTGGAGAGCACGTTAAATCCCACAAAAACATATCTCAGCGCCGTAAGCCCCTCCCCTTCGGCCACCTCAAGGGCGGCGTTGCGGTAGAACATGCCCTGACTCGCCAGGCCGCGGCTGCTCAGCGATTCGGTGAAGGCATGATAGAGCGGTGCGAGCACTTTCCAGAGCTTCACGAATTTGTGACGGTGCTTGTGATTCTCGCTGTCGTCGCCCACATGCTGCCAGAATCGCTCGATGTTTTCAGGCTCAGGCTCCTCGCCCCAGAAGCGGCGTATCAGCTCACGCTGCTCGTCGGAGAGATAGTTGGCCGAAATCTCCCTGAGGTGGGTGAGGTTGGTGAAAAGTTCGTCGGGATTGATGAGATAGCGGTCTACGTCGTTGAAATCGCTCAGAATCATCTCGCCCCAGAATATGAAACGGTCGAAATCGCTCACACCCGGTTCGAGGCGTTTATACTCGTTATAGAGGGTAAACAGCTGCTCGTGGCGGGTGGCCTCGCCGAGCTGACTGAACGACGCCACGAAATCGGAAATGGTTATCGCCTCAGGCTCGAAGTGGGGCGTGGAGCTCAGTTCCTCATCCAGATAGCGGGTAAAAAATGAAGCGCTGCGCTTGTTGGGAAACACAAAGCAGATGTCGGAAAGCTCCATGCTGTCGAACCTCGACGCATAGGCGCGCGCCACAAGTTTGAGAAAGGGAATCATGATTTGGGTAGGAGATGGAGTATCACCCGCATGGCGGTGTCGAAGTTGACTATCTTGGCGTTGGCGTTAAAGCCGAGATCCGAGCGCGCCTGCTCGAAGTCCTCAACGAGGCTCTCCACATTGTCGACCGTGATAAATTTGCTGAAACGCGAGCTGAATTCCAGCTCCTCGCGGTTGAGGAAAGTGAGGTCGGGCATATTGAAATTGAGCATGAAGTTTTCTCTCAGCAGGCCCGCGGCATATTCGTAGAACTCCCGCTGACGGTCGCGGCTCAGTTCAGAGAGCTTCGCGCTCCACTCCCCGAGCTCGGCCACCTTGCGCTGCCACGCCAGTCTCATTAGCTGAGTGAATCTTTCGAGCAGCTCCGCTCCCCTTTTCGAGCGCCCGAGGGCAGCCTCGACGCGGGTCATGTTGCCGCGCGCCACATGGGCTATCGCGGCGGCATTTGCGCTGTCAACTCCGTGGGTAGTCATGAGCCAATCCGCAACCTCGCTGTCGGAATAGCGGGTCACCTCCAGCCGTTGCACACGCGAATAGATCGTCGGCAGAATCATGGCGGGATTGTCGCTCACCATCACAAACAGCGTGTCGCCGAAAGGCTCCTCGATGACCTTGAGCAGCTTGTTGGCCGTCTCCTCGTTCATCAGCTCGGGCAACCACCACACTACTATCTTATATTTCGAGGCGTGGGCTGTGTAGGAAAGCTTGTGGAGCAGCGACACGCTCTCGGTGACATAGTTGACCGGCTTGACATTTTTCTTTGAGTCAAACACCGAGCTCCATTCTCCGAAATCCATAAACACGCGCCCCGAGAGATATTCCTGCCACTCGGCTGCGAAATCATCGCTCACCGGTGGTGTGTTCATCTTATCGAGCTTCACTACCGGGAAGATCCAGATGGTGTCTATGTGGTTGAACTTCTGATGCTGAACACAGGAGTCGCACTTGCCGCACGGCTCACCGTCGGCGCCGCGGTCGGTGCAGTGAATATATTGGACATAGGCGCGCGCGAGGGCAAACTTGCCTACCCCCGAAGGGCCTTCGAGCAGAAGGGCGTGGGGCAACCTGTCGGTGTCGGCCATTTCGCGCAACCGCTCCTTCACCCTCTCATGACCCGGAATATCTGAAAACCTCATCTCTGTTCTCTACTGTTTAGCGTTTTGATCGGTCAATCACAACACATCGTGAAGCGCCTTATAAACACTCGGAAAGGCGTTGAGCGAATAGATATGCACCGAGTCAACGCCCTCTGAATATAATCCTTTGAGCTGATGAATGAGCCATTCCACTCCCACCTGTTTGGCCGCTGTGTCATCCTTACAGAGAGCAAGCTCGTTGGCAAGTTCGTTCGGCAGATCGACATGAAACACCTTGGGCAACACGGTGAGCTGATTGCGGTTTACAATAGGCTTTATGCCCGGAATTATCGGCACATTTATTCCGGCCTTACGGCAGCGGTCAACAAACGAAAAATATTTCTCATTGTCAAAAAACATCTGCGTAACGATATATGACGCACCCATATCCACCTTATATTTAAGCCATTGCAGGTCGATGTCGGAGTTGGGCGCTTCGTCATGCTTCTCGGGATAGCCGGCCACACCATAGTCAAATTTTATGCGGCGGTCGTCGTTGTCCATCGTCGAGCCGTCGATAAACAGGCCCTTGTTAAACTCGTTGACCTGACGCTGCAGATCGCTGGCATGGGCGTGGCCTCCCTCTGAGGGAATGAAACGGTTTTCATGACGGGCCTTGTCGCCGCGAAGCAGCAGGAGATTGTTTATACCCAGAAAGTTGAGGTCGATGAGAGCATACTCCGTTTCGAGACGTGTGTATCCCGAGCAGAGCAGATGAGGCACCGCCGGAATGTCATATCTCTGCTGAATGGCGGCGGCCACGGCCACAGTGCCGGGACGTGAGCGCACACTCACCTTCTGATAAAGTCCGTCGGAAGTCGAGCGATAGACCAGCTCACTGCGGTGAGTGGTGATGTTGATATATCTCGGCCGCATCTCCATCAGTGAGTCGATGTTGTCAAACAGACCCGCAATGCCTCTCCCTTTCATCGGGGGAAGCACCTCTATCGAAAACCCTTTGGCACCGTTGGCGCCCTCAATTATTTCAGGTATTGTCATTACGAAACAGATTTGTGTAATAAGTTGCAAAAGTAACCAAAATTTATCACATTTCCGAATCCCCGGCCCCCTATTTTCCACACCCCCCGCGAGGAACTGTTCGCCCGGAATGGTGAAAAAGTGTTTAATAAACTAAAAATTTAAATCCGCAGACATCCGGGAGGTGTTATAATATTGAAATCACAATCCTGAGGATTCGTGACCTACTTACACTCTTTAAACAACGTCATTGAAAAGCTCTCACTAATTCCAACTATGAAAACCGCCGTTACTTTCCGTCAGAAACTGCTGTCGATTCAGTCTAATCTCCTCAACTTCGCCTATACCCTCACTCTCAATCAGGATGATGCCTACGACCTGCTGCAGGACACCACCCTCAAGGCTCTCGACAATGAAGATAAATATGAGCCCAACACCAATTTCAAGGGGTGGGTGTTTACGATTATGCGCAATATGTTTATCAACAACTATCGCCGCAACACCCGCGCGGCCGTGATGATCGACCACTCTGAAGATCTCTACCTCATCAACACTCCGCAGGTAACCGAAACGGTGCTTGCTCCCGATGAAACCTATGCCGTGAAAGAAATTTCCGACATCATCAACTCCTTTCCCGATGGCTACCGCATACCTTTCACCATGCATGTGGCGGGATATAAGTATTCGGAGATCGCCCAGCGTCTCAAACTTCCCGTCGGCACAGTGAAAAGCCGCATCTATTACGCCCGCAAATATCTCCAGAAGGCTCTGAGCGACTATGCCGATTAATCTCCGGCACAGCCCGTATCAGAGACTCTTGACCTCGTCGACACCCTCCACGGCCGAGATGTGGCTGATGATGCTCTGGAGCTCCTCGGCCGAATGAACGCCGAAAGTGATAGTGCATGTCACAATAGAATCTTCGGTGGTGGTGTTAAAGCCGTAGATATTGAGCTTGAGGTGGTTGGTGATACTGTCGACAATATCCATAAACAGATGGTATCGGTCAACCGCCTTAACCTCGATAGTCACAGGATAGATCGTTGAATCGGGCTTATATTCCACCGACACGATATTATCACCCTTCTGCGAAGCGAGTCTTATGACAATCGGACAGTCGCGCTTGTGGATGGTCACGTCGTTGTTATCCTCGCGGAAACCTATCACCTCCTCACAGGGAATCGGGTGGCAATGTTCGCAGATGTTAAACAACGGTTTGGGCTGGCGCTCAAGCCATGCTTCTATCGCGCCTTTGGCCTTATAGGTCACCACATGGTTGAGCCAGTCGGGAGTGGGATGAGCCTCAGGGTCGGTAAACACCTCGACCACGTCGCCGCGACGCAAGGGGGCCTTGATTGAGGTGAGAAATCCGTTTACGCGCGCATATTTGGCTTTCTCGCCCATAAGGGTATGCACTTCAAAGGCAAAGTCAAGCACGGTGGCTTTCTGAGGCAACACCACGGCTATGCCCTTAGGGGTGAAGGTCATTATGTCGTCGTTATAGAACGAGGTAACCACCTTGTCGATAAAATTGGCCTCATTCTCACCGCTGCGGTGGGCGATGTCGCGGAGCACTCCGCGAAATTTCTCTATCCAGCGGCGTATGTTATCTTCGGTTCTCACGGCCACACATCCGAGCTGACTGTCGCGAATCATTCGCTCCGAACTGATGTGTACCTCCTGCCATCTGCCGAAATCGGCCAGCAGCTTGACGTGGAAGCTCTGATAGCCGTTTTCCTTGGGCGAGTCAATATAGTTGATAATGCCGCCAGGCTTCTCCTTAAAGCGGTCGGTGAGCACCGAATAGATCTTCAACGCCATATCTTTTTCCGACTCGCCGGGAGGAGGGGTGGGAAACACCACGTCGGTGAAGTGGCGGTATTTCAGATGGTTGAAGTCATCGCCATATTTGTGCATCTTACGCCAGATGCTATACGGGCGACGGTATTCCACATAGACCCTCGCCTCAATACCCGCTTTCTCAAGTGTTGCGGAAATCTCGTTAGCAAACTGACGGAGTCGCTCGCGCTGAGCATCCTCGTCACGCTCAATCAGGTGAACGAGGTTTTCATACTCTTTGGGGCAGCGGAAACGGAAGCTGAGGTTTTCAAGCTCGGTCTTCACATTATAGAGGCCGAGACGGTTGGCCAGCGGAGCATAGAAATAGTCGGTCTCTCCGGCTATCTTCATCTGCTTGTCGGGGCGCATGGAGGAGAGGGTGCGCATGTTGTGAAGACGGTCGGCGAGCTTCACCAGCAGGGCCCGGATGTCATATTGCACCGAGTCGAGCATCTGGCGGAAGTTATCCACCTGCTTCGACGCGTCATATTTATCCTTCTTCTGCTTGGTGACCACTCTCACCAGAAAAGCCACATCGGCGCCGAAACGCTCTTCAATGTCGGCGAGGGTGTAGTTGGTATCCTCAACAACATCGTGGAGAAAGGCGGCTATGACCGGACTGACGTCGAGATTGAGCTCCTCGGCGGCGATGGTCGCCACCGCTATAGGGTGGAGGATGTAAGGTTCGCCGGTTTTGCGCTTCTGATCTTTATGCGCCTCCCTTGCCAGCTCGAAAGCGTCTTTGAGCGCTTTCATCTGAGCGGCATTGGTGCGGGGAGCCATTACGTCAAACACATGCTGTGCCCTCTGCTCTATGAGAGCGTCATAATCTCGGTCGTTGGTCATCGCGGTGTGAGGAAATTTGAGTTGTGGGGGTGAAACGATTACTTGTTGATCAGAGCATTGATGTCGTCATAGAATGACGGCTGCTCACCTACACATATATGAGCGAAATTTCCTTCGGGATCTATCAGGAATTTGGTGGGGAAGCCCTCAATGCCATATATTAACTGCACTCTCTCATCGGCGGGGGAATCGTCGTCGCTGTAGAGGTTCACCCAATTCATCTCATATTTCTTGATAGCTTCGAGCCATTTATCCTTGGGGTCGTTGCAGGCAATTGAGACAAACACCACATTGTC
Organism: uncultured Bacteroides sp.; assembly: GCA_964384885.1. Classification (GTDB taxonomy): domain Bacteria; phylum Bacteroidota; class Bacteroidia; order Bacteroidales; family Muribaculaceae; genus Paramuribaculum. The sequence continues at coordinate 14,441 of CAYLMR010000012.1, read as the reverse complement.
GCCCATCTTGGCATATTCTTCTTTCATCTGAGGAATACCCTTGATGCACCATCCGCACCATGTGCCCCAGAAATCGAGCATAACCCACTTGCCCTTGAAATCGCTAAGGCTAACGGGCTTGCCGTTTTCATCCATGAGGGTGAAGGCGGGAGCGGGCAGTCCGACCTTGATTTTTTCCTTAGCGATGTTGCGCTCCTTTTGAGCGGCTATACTCTTGACCATCATGTCATAAATCGGGCTGAGGATTGACTCGCGGGCGGCGGGAGAAATGCTGTCGATAAGCTTCATCTGCTCATCCACACCTATTGAGCTGAGGAGCGCAATAGATGCGGCATTGTTAAGGTTGGCGGCTGCCTGATCGTTGATATAGGCCACCATCTGGAGGAATCTTGCATAGGCTTCATCCTGCTTGCCCTGGCTCTGGAGCTCCCTGGCCTCACTGTAGATTCTGTTTGCCTCGTTCATCACGGGGTTGTAGATTTCCATCAGCTCGCTGCCGGTAACGGTGATGGGCAACTCCTCGCCGATGGTCACGGTAATCTCCTCGCCGGGAGCGGCATACACATTCACAGCTGTGCCGAGACGGTTTGAGTAGACCTGAATCTGGGCAGGAGTTTCACCGATAGGAATAACGGCTTTGCCGTTCTGGTCGGCAACCAAATCCGAGTTGATCCGGGAAAGGTCACCGATGCGCCATTTGTAAAAATGGATTGAGTCACCGGGGAGGGCATTGATATTCACATCGGGTGAGGCATAGGCTGTGGCTCCACAAGCGAGCGCCATCATAGCGGCGGCAAAAGCGGTAAGTTTCATATCGTGTTGTTTTAAAGTTTTTTCATTAAGAGTACTAAAGAAGCAAAGTTAATTATATTTTTTGAAACAATCAAAAAAAACGCTCCGCCCGAGTAATTATCACGCCAAAAAAAATTTGACGAAATTACCGGCGGAGCTGTGCGGTCTACCGTGCTGATTCTGTCAGGTCACGGATATATGTTCAGAGATTACAGATTCTGAAATCTGTGTTGGGATAGGCAGATTACTTTCTAAGCTTATCGGCAAGATTCTGAGCTGCATCGGCAGCTGAGTCGAGCAGGTCGGAGGTCTTGCTCTTGAGGGTGTCGGCAATCGAGTTGCCCTTTTCGCTTACGGTGTCCTTGATACCTGCGAGACGGTCGGCGGCAACATCCTTCAATGATGCGGCCTGAGCCTTGAGGTCGGCAAACTTGTCGGCTGCCTGAGCCTTGAGATCATTAACCGTATCGGTAGTCTGAGCCTGAGCGGCGGCAACTTCGTCGGTAACGGCTGTTTTGGCATACTGAGCACTGATTTCAGCGATTTCCTTACTGTCCTGAGCCTCGCTGCGGGCGGCATCTTTTAATTCATCTATATTCATAGTCTTAAATTTTTGGTTATCATAAAGGTTTCTATACTCTTATAACAACTCTAACCATGAAATAGTTGAACTTCAGGCCGATTTTCCCGTCAGATAACCTCGAGATTGGCGTTGAGACGCTGACGCACCACCTCGTAAATCATCACCCCGGCAGCCACCGACACATTGAGCGAGCCGATTTTGCCAAACATCGGTATGCTGACAAACGTGTTGCACAGGCGGAACACCTCGGGAGAGATGCCCACATCCTCAGCACCCATCACGAGAGCTACGGGACCGGTATAGTCGGCGGTGGTATAATTGATGTCGGCTTTCTCGCTCACACCCACCACGGTAAATCCGCTGTCGAGCAACGTGCGCACGGCGCCGGCAGTGGTTCTCTCGCGACACACCGGAATATTCATCAGCGCTCCGGCAGAGGTCTTGACTGCGTCGCCGCCGACAGACACGCTTCCCCTCTCGGGTATCACGATTGCGTCGACTCCGGCACACTCACATGTGCGGGCAATGGCGCCGAAGTTTCTCACGTCGGTAATGCCGTCGAGCACCACGATAAACGGCAGCACACCCTCCTCATAGAGCCTCGGCACAAGGTGGTCGAGACGATGATAGGTAATTGGCGAGAGCATGGCCAGCACTCCCTGGTGATTCTTGCGGGTGATGCGGTTGATGCGCTCCACGGGCACCTTCTGAGCCACGATGTGATAGCGGCGCATGAGGTCGAAAAGCTCCTTTGAGAGATCGCCCTGGAGGTCGGACTTCACAAATACCTTGTCAATATCTTTGCCGGCTTCGATGGCCTCCATCACGGCGCGGATACCGAATATATAATCTGATTTTTCCATAATAAGTTTCAGGAAGGAATATTGTTGAGAAGGGCACGCGCCACTCCCCTCGCCGCTTCATCGTCGGGATTGCCCGAAAGCATGAGGGCCAGTTCGTCGATGCGTCGTTCGGGCGAGAGGGCCTCGACAGCGGTGTGGGTCGAGAGGTCGGTGTCGGTTTTATATACTTTATAATGGTGGGCACCCATAGCGGCAACCTGAGGCAGGTGGGTAATGGCGATGACCTGCAGCGAACCGGAGATTTCAGCCATCATGCGGCCCATGCGGAGGGCCACGTCGCCCGACACTCCGGTGTCGACCTCATCGAAGATAATGGCCGGGAGCTCCATGCGCCTGGCGATAATTGATTTGAGGGTGAGCATCAAGCGGGAGATTTCGCCGCCCGAGGCTGCTCCACTCACCGGTATGGGAGTCTGATTTTTATTGAAGGCGAATCTCATGTCAACGCTGTCGGCTCCTCTTGCCGAGAGATCGGCAGGCTGAACGGTTATCTCACACACGAGATTTTTCATTCCGAGCGGACGCGCCTTTTCAACCAGCTCGGCGGCAAGCGCTTCGGCCGCCTTGATTCGTGAGGCGGTGAGTTCGGCAGCCGACTCCTTCGCGAGATCGCGGGCACGGCGCGCCTCCTTTTCGAGCGAGCCGAGAGTCTCGTCAGCGTCGTCGAGAGCTTCGAGCCGGGCGGCAAGTTTGTCGCGCAGCTCTATCAGCTGAGCGGTGCTGTCAACCTTGTGGCGCTGCTCCATGGCGTAGACGTCGCCCAGGCGGCGGTCAATATCTTCGAGCTCGGCAGGATCGGCGATAAGCGATGAGTCGACCGCACTTACAGTCTCGGCAATATCCTTAAGCTCGATATATGCAGCTTCGAGACGCTTCACTATCTGCTCTTCGGCAGGGAGCAGTGAGGCCACTTCCTCACATGAGGCCTGGGCCGTGGCTATGAGGTCGAGCGCATTGTGTCCGCCCGAGAAGAGCGAATCGAGCGCCGTGTTGAGTTCCGATTTTATGGCCGTGAGATTTTCAAGCACCTCGCGCCGCTGTTCAAGCTCAGCCTGCTCATTGGGGTCGCCGAGACGCAGGTCGTTGAGCTGGTCGAGCTGATAGCGGGTGTATTCCTCATCATCGCGGGTTTTCTTTAGCCTGGCCTTGGTGACCTTATAGGCATGGAGAGCGCGGCGGAAAGCCTCGAAGCGGGTGGCATGCACCCTCAGCAGCTCGCTGTTGCCGGCGAGACTGTCGATGACCTGGAGCTGAAAATCCTCACGGGCAAGCAGCTGATTCTGATGCTGGGAATGAATGTCGATGAGACGGCAACCCACAGCCTCCAGCTTTGACAGAGGCACGGGCGAGTCGTTGATAAAGGCTCTCGACCTTCCCGTGGGAGAAATCTCGCGGCGCAGAATACACCGCTCATCATCCCACTCTATATCATTGTCGAGACAGAATTGTCTGAGCGACTGATGATCGTCGACCGTAAACGAAGCCTCGATCACCGACTTGGTGTCGGCATGTCTCACGGCTTTGCTGTCGGCGCGGCCGCCGAGCAGCAGATTGAGGGCGCCGAGCATGATCGACTTACCGGCACCCGTCTCGCCGGTAATGATGTTGAGACCCGGGTGGAACTCAATTTCCACCTTATCGATCAGAGCATAGTTCGATATGTTGAGTGTTTCTAACATCAGCTAAAGAAGTTTTTATTTCTGAACGGGAGGATTCTTGATTTTGTCGATTCGCTCCGATTCGGTGGGATAGAGATCGTTGAGAAGCTTGGCCACTTTCTCCCTCTCCTCGGGCAGCGATTTCGAGTAGATATTCACCAGCTCGTCGAGCTTGGCGTCGCGAAACATTGTCAGTCCCACCGACATGGGCGCGGCGTCATATACCTTGCCGAGATTGTTGACCACGGCTTCGGTGATGGTAGCGCGCGATTTGTCGGGGCTCACCACCATTTCGTCAAGTCCGCGGCGGTGGTAGGTGTAGATGAGGTCGCGCAATCCCGATGTCGACACATCGGTAAAGGCACCGAGCACTGCGGCGCGGTTGTCGTTATCCTCAAAGGTTTTCCAGCCGCTTATGCCCGACGACTGCTGACGCTGAACCACCATCTGCGCCCGCTCATAAAATGGGTCTCCCCCCTTGGGAGAGAAGGAGTCGAAGTCGAGGGCAAGCATCAGATAGGCGTAATAGTCGAGCAGCGCGGTGAGGTTGTTGTCGTTGTTTGACTCGTTAAACACCAGCGGGTCACCCTCGCGATAGTCAAATTCGATGCGGTTGTCCTTGAAGTTGAGGAGTGTGGTGGTGTAGTTGGTGTTATAGACAGGTCGCGAGAGAGTAACCTGCAGATTGCCGACAAAATGGTCATCGGCATATTCGGAGATAGTGAAGAGCAGGCGGCAATCAATCTTCTCGTTGGCAGCGATCTGGGCCGACGAAAAACGGGTGTTGTTCATATACTCGCGGATTGACTCCGAGAGGGTGTTGAACACGTTTTTGTCGGTGCCCTGAATCTGCTGACTGTTGATTTCTACCTGACACGACAGCTCCTGAGCCGCAGCCGGAAGGATTGCCGCCGGCAACAACATCAGGAGAAAAAAATATTTCAGAAGATGAAAAGAGAGTCTGTTCATGAAAAGTTATTTGTCGGCAAGCTCAACGATGGCATCAACTATGTCGACTGCCACCTCGGTCTTGCTTTTGAGAGGAAAGTCTTTAGGCTCGGGATTCTGACGGGTGAAAATCTCGACCTTGTTGGTGTCGCAGGCAAACCCTGCTCCGGGCACGGCGAGTGAGTTCATCACTATCATGTCGAGATTTTTCCGCTCAAGTTTGTCAAGAGCGTTGATGCGCTCATTGTCGGTTTCGAGAGCAAATCCCACAAGCAACTGCCCGGGGCGTTTGGCCTCGCCGAGAGTCTTGGCGATGTCGGGATTCTTCACCAGGGTGATGGTGGGAATCTCGCTCTTCTCGCGCTTGATTTTCACCGGAGAGCTGTTGGCGGGAGCGTAGTCGGCCACTGCTGCGGTCATGACGGCAATGTCGGCTGAGGGAAAAACTTTCTCACACTCGGCCAACATCTCGCGGGCTGACTCGACTTTCACCACCTTTACTCCGGGGTGACGGGGCGTTACGCTCACAGGACCGCTGACAACGGTCACGTCAGCACCACGCGAGGCGGCTTCGTCGGCAATGGCATAACCCATCTTGCCGGTCGAGAAATTGCCTATGAATCTCACCGGGTCGATGCGCTCATAGGTCGGGCCTGCCGTTACGAGCACCTTCTTTCCGGCCAGATCGCCGCGTTGTGAGAAAAACCTGTCGAGCACCTCAAGTATCTTTTCAGGCTCCTCCATGCGGCCTTTGCCTATCAGGTGGCTGGCAAGCTCGCCGCTCTTGGGCTCGATGATAGTCACGCCGTCGGCCTGAAGGGTTTTGAGGTTGCGGGTAGTGGTGGGGTGAGCCATCATGTCGAGATCCATTGCCGGGGCGATAAACACCGGCGCCTTGGCCGAAAGATAGGTGGTGACGAGCATGTTGTCGGCCACACCTGTCGCCATCTTGGCGATGGTCGAGGCAGTGGCGGGAGCTATCACCATGGCGTCGGCCCAGAGGCCGAGGTCAACATGGCTGTGCCACTCGCCGGTGTTGGCGGTGAAAAACTCGCTTATCACCGGCTTGCCCGAAAGGGCCGAAAGAGTCACCGGGGTGATAAATTCCTTTCCCGCAGGAGTAATGACACATTGCACCTCGGCGCCGGCCTTTACCAGTCCGCGCAGAAGCGTCACGCTCTTATAAGCGGCTATTCCGCCGGTGATTCCTAAGATGATATGTTTACCTTTTAGCATTTTTAGCCTCTGATTTGACGCGGAGCATTATCTTGGTAAAAGCATCCTTGGTGTTGTGGGCAAAATCGCCTTTCATCACCCACGAATAATATCCGGGGTCGGCGGCAAGCACCTCATCACAAGGTTTGCCCTTATACTTACCGAAATTGATCAGTTCGCGGCCCTTGCTGTCATAGATGAGACGACCCATAAAGTCGACATTCTTGTTCTGGGTGGAAAACTCGCTGAGCTTGTCAACCTCGGGCGAAAGATCGTCATAGCGCTCTATCTGGGCTTTGAGCACCTCGTAGGTGGCGCGGGTGTCGGCACATGCCGAGTGGGCGCCGTCGAGCTCCTTGTCGCAATAAAAGCGATAGGCGGCCGAGAGAGTGCGCTGTTCCTTCTTGTGGAAGATTGTCTGCACATCAATAAACTTTGCGCGGCTGAAATCAAACTCCACTTTGGCTCTGTGAAACTCCTCGTCGAGCAGAGGAATGTCAAACTTGGTGGAGTTGAAGCCGGCTATGTCACACCCCTCGATAAAAACCTTAAGCTTGGGAGCTATCTCCTCAAACTTCGGAGCCGAGGCCACATCCTCATCAGTGATATGATGAATGGCGGTGGCAGCTTCGGGGATAGGCATTCCGGGGTTAACCCTGCGGGTGTGTTCGATTTCCGAGCCGTCGGGCATGATTTTGAGAACAGAGATCTCAACTATCCTGTCGGTGAGAATCGAAGTGCCTGTGGTTTCGAGATCGAAGAAAATTATGGGGCGTTTGAGATTGAGATTCATTTCGGTGACTATCAGATATTGGCGGTATCAACGATATTCATGGGCATGAGGATGATGAGCAGCTCTGTGTCAGGCTCATTCTCATCAGGCACACACACTGCGGGGCGCGACTGGTCGGCGAGCTTCATGATAACGTCGGTGGTCGAGATGGTGTTGAAAATCTCGAGTATGTAGGGAGCGCTGAAGCCGATGGTGAGAGGGGTGCCGGTATAGGAGCATGACACTGTCTCGCGACCGGAGGTGCCGTAGCTCGAATCGCTGGCGCGGAGCTGAAGCTGATCTTCCGAGAGTTTGAAAATCACGAGGCCGTTGCCGTCGTTGCCAAACACTGTCACGCGACGGATAGCGTTGATGAAGTTCTGACGGTCGAGGGTAACAATATTGGGGTTGGAGGGGGGAATTACGCGGTTATAGTCGGGGAACATGCCCTTGATGAGGCGGCAGTTGAACACGAAGTTGGCCGAGGTGAAGGTCACGCTCTTGTGCGACAGGCGCACATTGACTGTGGTCTCTTTGGCAAACACGTTTTTCAGCACATTGGCTGCCTTGAGCGGAAGGATAAACGAGCACTCACACTCAGGCTTGATGGCCGAGTCGGTATATTTCACGAGCTTGCGGGTATCGGTAGCCACAAACACGATTCTGTCGGGCTTGATGTCCCAGAGTATGCCCATCATCTGAGGACGGAGGTCGTCGGTGCCTACGGCAAAAATTGTGTTTTCGATTCCGCGGAGCACCTGGTTGGTCGACACCACAAAAGTTTCATTCACCTCCTCGGGGTCTTCGGTTTCCATTTTCGGATATTCATTACCCGCAATGGCAACGGTGTCATAACGGCCGTTGGGATAGGTGATGACGGTTTCGAGGTTGTCGTCGTTAACCTCGAATGTCATGCCCTGAGCAGGCATTTCCTTAAGAAGGTCCACTATGCGGTGGGCGTCGAGACAGAATGATCCTTCACCCTCGGCATCGGTAACATCTATGCGGCCCACAAGCGAGTGCTCCATATCTGAAGCCTTGATTGTAAGCTCGTTACCACTGAGAGTAAACAGAAAGTTATTGAGCACGGTGAGTGCGTTTTTTGAGTTAATCACCTTGCTCACTGCCGAGACACATGAGTAGAGAGACTTGCTCTGAGCTGAAAATTTCATGATGATATATGCTGTTTGTTGTTTTATACTTAATATTCAAGCAACAAAGGTAGCAAAATTTTTCGATTTCAGCCTAATGGCGCGCCTCTTTTATCACCTCCTTTAGCGGGGTGACTGCGTTATTATGACAGCGTGATTGAGCCGGTCAGCCGAGAAGATTGTCGGCAAGCTCGCGCAGTGTGGCTTCGGTCTGAGGGTCGGGAGTGGTCTGAACGGTTACGGTGGGCGAAACTATCTCGATGTTTTTCATTGTCGAGAGGGTTGCCGCCATGAGCCGCGCTGCCTGGGGTGCCCATGAGCCGTTTTCGATAAGCGCCACGCGGCGGTTGCGCAAGGTCTTGGCGGCAAGACGGTTGAGAAAATCGTTCATAGGGGTAAAGAGTCCGCCGTCGTAGGTCGAGGAGGCAAGCACAATATTTTTCATTCTGAAAGCCTCGCTCAGCGCCTCGGAATAATTCATGCGGGTGAGGTCGATTTCCACCACCGGGAGCCCGGGGTTTTTCTTCCGGAGAATATCGGCCATCTTGCGGGCCACCGCGGCGGTATTGCCATAGATCGAGGCATAGGCCACGAGAGTACCGTCACACTCAGGCAGGTAGCTGCTCCAGATGTTGTAGAGCGACATAATCTGTTTAGGGTCGTCGATCACAGGACCGTGGAGCGACGCGATATGCTCAACGGGAAGGTCTTTGATTTTGGCAAGAAGAGCCTGCACCTGAGCGCCATATTTACCCACGATATTGAAATAATATCTGCGCGACTCGGCAATGTTGTCGATGTCGGCGCCGATAGCCCCGAAGCGACCGAAGGCGTCGGCTGAGAAAAATGTTCCGGAAGCGGGATGCCAGGCCATCATAACCTCGGGCCAATGAATCATCGGCGCGCTGAAAAAGTGAATCATGTCGCCTCCGCCGAGATCGAGGGTTGAGCCGTCGCCCACGGCAAGCACTCGGTTTTCAAAAGTCTCGCCGTCACAGAACCGTGGAAGCATGGAGAGGGCTTTTTTAGATGCAACAAGCGTAACCCCGGGATAGAGATTCATAAGCGACTTTATGCCGGCAGAGTGGTCAGGCTCAAGGTGTTGCACAACGAGATAGTCGGGCGCCGTGTCACCAATGGCGTCGCGGAGATTTGACAGCCAGAGATCGGTAAACTGATGTTCGGTAGTGTCGATAACGGCAGTTTTTTCGCTGCCCTCCACAACATATGAATTATAGCTCATGCCCCAGGGGGTGGGGTATTGATTTTCAAATTTTCTGATTGACGGATCGTTGACGCCAATACTCTTTATAGCACTATTCATGATTCTTTCAGGTTATGAGAATATACCGTTAACAGGTCTGAAACCCGGCTCGTTGCGGTAGTTATAATTGTTGCGCAAGGCTTCAAATTGCGACCTGTCGGCCTTTAGATTATTTGTATCGACAAATGGGTCATAGCTATAACAAATCTCCTCGGCCGAGAGTTTCTGCGGAGGGTAAGGCAACAGCTCGGGAGTTGCGGGAGTTTCAAACCCGAAGTTGTCACAAAACGCCTTGACAGCCATAGCCGTGGCTCTCATCTTGCCCTGATAGGAGTATCCGGCTATGTGGGGTGTGGTGATAACAGCTCTTTTGAGCAGAGGGGCTGAGATTTCAGGTTCGTTTTCCCAGCAGTCAACCACCGGCTTTCTTATCACCTTGCGGTCAACGGCCTCGATCATGGCGGCGGTGTCGGTCACAGGCCCGCGGGCTGAGTTTATCACCAGAGGCGTCCTTTGGCAGGCGTCAAAAAACTTCCGGTCGGCAAGATGACAGGTGGGATACTCCCCTGCTTTTGTCAACGGAGTGTGGAATGTAATGACATCACATTGCCGGGCTATCTCATTGAGCGACACAAAATTCTCACTCCCTTCGGCAGCCGCCCGGGGAGGATCGCAGAGCAATACCTTCATGCCCAAGCCACGCGCCCACTGCTCTACGATGCGCCCCACATGGCCCACGCCTACAATGCCGATAGCGAGATTTTCAAGCTTCTCATCCTTAAAGACATTGAGCACCGACGAAAGGACATATTGAGCCACGGCGGGGGCGTTACAGCCGGGGGCGTTGGCCACCTTTATGCCCCGCGACTCACACCAAGGCAAGTCTATATGATCGGTGCCGATGGTGGCCGTGGCGATAAACTTCACCTTCGAGCCTTCGAGCAACGAGGCGTCACAGCGGGTGCGCGTTCTCACGATAAGGGCGTCGGCATCAGCCACCGCCTCGGGAGTAAAGCTGCCGGGAGAAAGATATTCCACCTCTCCGAAAGGTTCAAGCACCCCCTTGATAAAGGGTATCTTGTTTTCCACAATGATTTTCATACCACCAGATTTGAGAAAAACAAAATTGCATATATCGCCGAAATCACCATGATGGTTATCGAGCGCTTTTTGTCGGGATGGAGCGAGAGGTAGAGCGACACCTGATAGGCGGTAGTCATGTTGAGCAGCGGAATATAGAACAGCATATTGCTGAAATCAACCACACACCCGAGACCAGCCATTATACCGGCCACGAGCAGGAGGCCGTGGAACGCCCTCGTGCGGGCATTGCGGGCAAACACGCTCACGAGGTTGACCAGTCCGGTCACTATGCCTGCCAGCATCGTGAAGCCCACGGTGATAAGCTCGGTGAGATTCTCGCTCTCAAATATATCGAAGTTGAGAGTGAACTGAGGCAACTGCAAGCCGCCGGGAAGCAGTCCCGCTCCCAGCACTATCCATACCGGGGTTATGAGACCGAGCAATATGGCGATGATGGTGCGGAAACTCATCACCCTCATCTGCGCACATCCGATTATAAGCACCGGCATTATGATGACAAAGCCATACTGAACCATCACTCCCGCCGAGGCAAGAGCGAATATCAGGAATATGCGTCGCGTGAGGTCAGGCTTGTGATACACGCTATAAAGCACTGCCGTAGCGCCCAACATCAGCAGCATGAGCAATATGCCTCCGCTAAACCTTTCGCCCACCGCCGGCAACGCGCTCTGCATCAAAATGAAGAGTGAGGGCAAAAGATATTGCCCGTCGCGCATCAGATTATACGACCGGTTGACAACCAGCAGCATCACTATGGCCACCAGTTCGAGGGCGGTGTTGACAATCACCGAGGTGAGCGGATTGCCTATCCACAGATTGGGCGACAGGAGGCCGAAGCTGCGGTTGATGAGGTCGGGAGGAGGGAGCGCGACCTGAAAACCTGTAAACGTAAACAGTATGCCCGCCACCACCAGCAAGATGGCAAACGGGCGGGATACTGCGATATTGGTTATACGGTCGAGGCTCACTTATTCACAGATGTTGGAAGCTCCGAGGTCACGGCCGATGTCGCGGCGGTAGGTCTTTCCCTCAAAATCAACTTTTGAGATAGCGTCATAGCTGCGTTTGAGAGCCGAGTCAATGTCATCGCCGAGCGAGCTGAAAGCTATCACGCGACCACCCGAGGTAACCACGCTGCCGTCGTCAAGTCGCTTGGTGCCGGCGTGGAAGGCTATGGTGTCGTTGCCCACATTCTTCAGGCCTGTAATCTTTTTATTTTTCTCATAGCTGCCGGGATAACCCTTCGACACTGCCATGACGGTCACGGCGGTTTCAGGCTTTTCGCCAAGTTCCACCACCTCGAGGGTGCCGGCTGCGGCGGCTGCCATGGCTGCGGTGAGGTCACCGTCGATTCTGAGCATCACAACCTCGGTTTCGGGGTCGCCCATTCTCACATTATATTCAATCACCATAGGCTCGCCGTCAACGTTGATGAGGCCGAGGAAAATAAATCCGCGATATTCGATATTGCTGTCGATGAGGCCCTGGATTGTAGGACGGATGATTCGGTCTTCAACCTTTTTCATAAACTCCATATCGGCAAAAGGCACCGGGCTGACAGCGCCCATACCGCCGGTGTTGGGACCTGTATCCCCCTCTCCGATTCGCTTGTAGTCTTTAGCCACGGGGAGAATGCGATAGCCGCCGTTGCCGTCGGTGAGCACAAATACCGAGCACTCTATGCCGCTGAGAAATTCCTCGATCACCACCTTGGCGCTGCTCTTGCCAAACATGCCTCCGAGCATTTCGGCAAGGGCTTTCTTGGCTTCGTCGAGTGTGGGGAGGATGAGCACACCCTTACCGGCTGCAAGGCCGTCAGCCTTCAGAACATAGGGAGGCTTAAGCGATTCGAGAAATTTATATCCCTCCTCGATAGTGTCGGCGGTAAAGGTGGCGTGAGCTGCGGTGGGTATGCCATAGCGCTGCATGAACTGCTTGGCAAAATCCTTGCTCCCTTCAAGAGCGGCTCCGGCCTTTGAAGGACCTACCACAAGCACATTGGGTGAGGTCTCGCTCAGGCGGTCGTAGATGCCGGCAACGAGGGGGTCTTCGTTACCCACCACAACCATCGAGATTGAGTTGGCGCGGATAAACTCTTCGATTGCCTCAAAGTCGAGGGGACTGAGGTCAACGTTGGTGCCATAGGCCGAGGTGCCTCCGTTGCCGGGGGCTATATATAATTGCTTGCAAAGCGGACTCTGACTGATTTTCCATGCGAGGGCTGATTCGCGGCCGCCCGAGCCAAGCAGAAGTATATTCATTTCAGGAAGTATATTTTTCAGATGAGATTATTCGATTGGATTATTTGTTGTCTTTGCGTTTCCAGCCGCGACGCGAGCGCATCACCACTCCGGTGTCGGGGTCTGTTCCGGCGGGGGGCACGGAGGCTGAGGCGGGAAGCGACGGCTTCTTGCCGGTCACTTTGGGATAACCCTCGTCGTGGCTGCGGCGCCATGCAAATTTGTCGCTGCGGTCGAGATACTGCTCCTCGGAGTAGTCGGGTTTGGCTCCGCGCTTGAATGAATCCTTACGGTCGTGACGGTCCTTGCGGTCATAACGGTCGTTGCGGTCATAACGGTCGTTGCGGTCACGGTGATCCTTGCGGTCATCGCGACGCTTGCCGAAGCCCTCTTCGCGGTCGCGGAATTTGCGGGGTCCTTTCTCCGACTTATCTTTTTTCATGCGCTTCTCGTCGGCCACAAAATCCTTGTGGCGGCGCTGCTTGGAGGGTTCGCTCTTGAAGCTCTTGCGCGATGAAGCTATCGAGCCGCCATTCTCCTTAAACGACCGTATGTCACCCTCAAAGGATATATATTCCCTGAGCTCACACTCCAGCGAGCCGTTGAGCACACTCACCTTGAGCGAGGGGTGCATACCTATGTCGTGGAAATACTCGTCATGATAACCGATTATCCAGGCGTGATAGCCCTTGAAGAGGTGTTTGAGCTTTGAGCCGAGCAGGGCGTAGAGACCGTGCATATCGTCGGCCTCGATTCTCTCGCCATAGGGGGGATTGGTGACGAGCACTCCGGGGAAACCCTCGTCGGGCACCTCATCCCATGCGCTAAGGGCTTTCTGCTTGAGCTTGATATAGCGCGCCACACCTGCCTGCTTGATATTGCGCTCGGCAATGGCGATGGCTCTCGGCGAAATATCAGAGCCATAGATCACTCCGGCAGGCTCATGCTCGGCGCTGTCGTCATTGAAAATCTCCTCGAAGAGATCGGGGTCGAAGTCGGGCCATGACTCAAAGGCAAATTTCTGACGGTAGATGCCCGGCATGATTCCGGCGGCTATCATGGCAGCCTCGATGAGGAATGTGCCCGAGCCGCACATCGGGTCGATAAAGGGAGTGTCGCCCCTCCAGCCGCTCATGAGTATGATGCCGGCGGCAAGCACTTCGTTGATGGGAGCCTCGGTCTGAGCCACACGGTAGCCTCTCTTGTGGAGAGACTCGCCCGACGAATCGAGACTGATGGTAACGTCGCGTCCGGAGATATGCACATTAAGCATCACGTCGGCATCGGTGAGTCTCACACCGGGGCGCTTGGTCTCGCCATAACGGTCTTTAAACCAGTCGACGATGGCATCTTTCACACGATAGGTCACATAGCGCGAATTGGTGAAGGTGTCGCTATAAACCACCGGGTCGATCGAAAATGTCTTGTCGACGCTCAGCAGGGTCGACCAGTCAAACTGCTTCACACGGTCATAGAGCTGCTCGGTGTCGGAAGCGGTAAACCGATAGATCGGTTTGAGAATCCTTAAAGCGGTGCGGCAACACATATTGGCGCGATAGAGCATAGCCAGATCGCCGACAAAGCTGACCATTCTCCGGCCGGGAGCCACATCTTCAGCTCCGAGGTTGCGAAGCTCCTCGGCAAGCACCTCTTCCAGACCCTGGAAGGTTTTGGCCACCATCTCAAATTTTGATTCTTCTTGCATATCTCGTTATTATAGATGTCACGTGAAAATAGGTTGTTTCACGCAGCAAACCGTCGTGATTGAAAACTGTTGGCCGCGCGATACAATTTATCGTGGCAAAGTTAACCCTTTTCGCCAACTTTCACAAAGTATTGTGCAGAGATTTG
>CAYLMR010000011.1:0-34225 GCA_964384885.1 uncultured Bacteroides sp. | reverse complement strand
TATAGAAACCTCAACACCATAAAAAAGAGGCTGCGCCTATTTTTGACACAGCCTCCTTTTTTAATAAGTATCTATAATAGTCTAAAAAACCTATCTTCAAATGGATGAAATGGATTAGAAATAAATCATTTAAATCAGTCATCCTTAAACCGGCACATCAAATCTGGTTAAATATCTTAGATTTTGGTTATATTTAAAGCAGATAATCATAAATATTTTAAACGAAATAAAGCTATATACTATTTCTAAAAGAAGATGGAAATTTGAATATAGAACGTATGAATGCACTTCTAATCGAAGAACATATGAAAATGGTTAGTGAATTAACAAATGAACAATATCATTACTATGTATCCACCTTTGCGGTTAATGAAGATCATCAAGCAGCAAAAGCAATAGCAGAGATTATTATATTGATGACTAAAATAATAAGGATAAAAAAGAAGAACTAGCTTCATAGGGGTGGGGGCGCTTTTTGGGGGAAAGCTTTGCGCTTAAGGATTTATTGGTTATCTTTGCGGGAGAAATAAACCTTAAGTCATTATCAGCATGAAAATTTCAATGAGGGGGCTTTGCCTCGCAGTTATCTCAGCTGTTGCGATCGGAGCGTCGGCTCAAAATCCCGACTTCGATCCGCAGAGTCATTCAACCTTTACGACCGACCGCGCCGACGGCAAATATGTATCGTCGAGAGCCATAGCCCACAATCTCATGGTGGCCAATCCTCCCCGTCTGCACTATAAAAGCGGCATGACCCAAGAGGAGTTTGCCGCCTGGAAAAACGATATGGCCGAGGCGATGAGTCAGCTCATGAACTATCCCCAGGCCAATCTCAGCGAGCCGCCGGTGAAGGTCAAGACCGTGGAGCGCGACGGCTATCGCGTGGAGAAATGGGAGGCCTATCCCTTAGAGGGAGCCGTAGTGCCCTATCTCGTGATGATACCCGACGGCGTGGATGCCGAGCATAAAGCTCCCGCGCTGCTCTGTATTCCCGGCTTCGGCCAGACCAAGGAGCTGCTTGCCGGCGAAACAGCCGTCAATCTCGACAGCTCGGCAGTCAATCCCACCAAAAACGCAATGGGATATTATTATGTGAAAGAGGGTTATGTGGCCGTAGTTGTCGATAATCCCGGCTGCGGAGAGCCGTGCGACCTGGAGCGTCTCGCCGGCACCGGCGCCGACTATGTCACCCTGTCGAGAGCGCTTCTCGAACTCGACTGGAGCTATCTCGGCTATACCGCCTTTGTTGACCACTACATCCTCAACTGGATGAAGACCCAGCCCGAAATGCGCAGCGACAGGATAGTGGTGAGCGGTTTCTCGCTCGGCACAGAGCCGCTGATGGCCATTGGCGTGACCGACCCCGATATTTTCGCGTTTGTATATAACGACTTTCTCTGCACCACCCGTGAGCGAGCCCTCGTTATGACCCTCCCCAATGCCTACGGTTACCGCCCGTGGCCCAACGACATCTCCCACCTCATACCCGGCTTCCTTACCCAGTTTGACTTCCCCGACATCGTGGCCGCACTGGCTCCCCGCCCCGTGATATGCACCGAGGGAGGCATGGACCGCGATTTCAACATGGTGGCCGACGCCTTTGCCACCGCCGGCGCTCCCGAGGCTTTCTCGCCCCACCACTATGCCATGTTTGTCGACGAGTCGAGCCGCACATATCTCGACGAAATGCCCAAGGGCATCAACCGCGACACCTTCTTCAAGCTCGCCAACGTTGACCCGCCCCACCACTACTTCAAGGCCGAGCACATCCTCCCCTGGCTCCGCACCATCCTCGCCGACTAACCCCCATTCATGATATTTCCCCGCTGCCCAATTAAAATTTTAATTGGGCAGCGTTATTTCTGCCAGTCTCCAGACGCTGTAAAGAGGAAGAATGCCGATAGTGCGCATTACAGGTTGCCCTTTTTCATCAGCATCCGACACTTCCAGCAGACCGAAATTTTCCAACGAGCTGCGTATACCGGTTGTAAGTCCTTTCTTCTGCATGAAAAGTCTCAGGCTCTTCATTTTTCCTGATGTGCCCGCCTTGACCTCGATAGGGAGGCATTTTGCATTCTTGGCTATGACATATTCCACTTCGGAGGTTGCATTTCTCTCCGTGTTCTCCCAATAAAAGAGATCATATTTACTCTGCGGATTGGAAGATTTCAAGAGCTCGAGTCCGACGGTCAGTTCAGCCACTATGCCTTTATTTACAAGGTCAGGGGCGTCACCCGCAAGTATCAACCTCGTCAGCTCCCTGTCATCATCATAGTTCATAGCCATTACCCGAAGCAGCAAACCGGTATCTATATAATCATATCTGATGAACTTTGGATTAACCTGCGCACCGAGAGGCACACCGTTGCACGCTGACATCTGCACCGGAATGATTATTCCGGCATCACGGAGAAGTCTTAATGCCTCCTTTACCTCGGTGGCCTTATATCCGCCGTCGACTTTACTGTAGACAAACTTCTGACTTGTCTGACTTACTACAGCCGCCAGTGTGTTGCGGAGCAACTGCGGGTCAACTTTTTTGGAATATTTGGCAAAGTCATCAAAATAGCTTTGCTGAATATCATTCTGTTCGTCCTGACAAGCCGAATAATCCTGAGTCTCTACCCACGCGGCAACACTGGCAGGCATACCTCCCACCATCAGAAACGATCTGAATTCTGACACGAGACGGGTGTGCATGCTTTCGTCAAGAGGATGAGTCCAGTCAGCTTTTGCAATTTCCTCTATCCACATTTCCTTGCCTCGCGCCATCAGGAATTCCTTAAACGACATCGGATACATGAAAACCGACCTTACGCGTCCCACTCCATAAGAAGGCATCTCATTTAATGCAAATTCCAGAAGTGACCCTGCCGCCACTACATGCAGTTCCGGATAATTCTCCTTAAAAAACCACAGGCTCTTCAAGGCCGACGGACAATTCTGTATCTCATCAATAAACAGAAGAGTCTCTCCCGGAATCACCGGCACATTATGCACCGCTCCGAGCCGCTTGCTGAGTTCCTTTACATCGGGAATTTCATCAAAAAGTCTGCACAGATCCCTTTCTTCCTCAAGATTAATCTCAAGATAGTGAGTGAAAGACTCTCCCAGGTGCCTTATGGCCCATGACTTGCCTACCTGTCTGGCACCGCGCACAAGGAGGGGTTTACGGCGCAAAGACTCTTTCCATTTCAAAAGCTCGGCATCTATATTTCTTTTAAGGTATTCCATATTCAATCGAGTGTTTTATAATGCAAAGGTAATCAGTATTTTGAGAAAATCCAAAGGAATAATCGGGTATTTTTGGACAAAATCCAAAGGAATAATCGGTCGTTTTTAGACAAAATCCAAAGGAATCATCCGGAAAAGGCCCTATCAATCCGGCTGCGCACCGGCCCCGCCGACTAACTGCAAGAACTGACTGCAAGGACTGACCCCTCGGGTGGTTAAGCAGGATAAAACGCGTCAGCTTCGCAATAAAGAGCGAAGTTGGCGCGTTTTTATTGAGTTAATCTCAGCGTGACCCGCATTTTTCTACGATCACCCACTCATGACTAAACGAATCTTATCATATATCCTGCTGCTCACATTTCTTTCGGTCTCGGCCGTGGCCTATCCGGCGGTCAAGATTCAGGGCATTGTGTCAGACTCAGAGGGTAAGCCCATCGAATTTGCCACCGTGAGGGTGGCCGGCACCACCACCGGCACCACCACGGGGCTTGACGGCAGCTACCGCCTCAGCGTGGCCGAAGCCGACACCCTCAACATCATTTTCTCCTGTCTCGGTTATGAGGAGCATAAGCGCCGCCTCATCGAGCCAAAAGGTGACATCACCCTCAACGTGAGGCTCAAACCCTCAGCCGCCACCAGTCTCGACGAAGTGGAGGTGAAGGAGATACGCAAGCAAACCGGCGCGATGCAGAGCGTGAGCGGAGCCGCCGACTACCGCCTCAAGGCTGCCGACGCCACCGGCGGCAGTGTGGAGAGTCTGCTCACCACTTTGGGTGGCGTTAGCTCAAGCAGCGAACTCTCGTCGCAATATTCGGTGAGAGGCGGCAGCTATGACGAAAACAGCGTTTATATCAACGGCGTGGAGGTCTATCGCCCGCTACTGGTAAGCTCGGGCCAGCAGGAGGGACTGAGCGTGATCAATCCCGACCTGGTTGACAACATCAGCTTCTCGACCGGCGGATTCTCAGCCGAATATGGCGACAAAATGTCGTCGGCCCTCGACATAACCTATCGCCGCCCCCAGGCCATAGAGGGGTCGGTGGCGCTGTCGATGATGGGCGGGTCGGTGGCTTTCGGTCAGAGCTCCAAGAAATGGAGTCAGCTTCATGGCCTGCGCTACAAGCGCAACAACTCGCTGCTCAGCTCGCTCGAGACCAAAGGTGAATATGACCCCTCGTTTTTCGACTATCAGACTCACCTTCAATGGTCTATAGCCCCCAAATGGCGCACATCGTTTCTCGGCAACATAGCCCTCAACAACTATAAGTTTATTCCCGCCAACCGCGTCACCAATTTCGGCACCGCCAACGATGCCAAGCAGTTTAAGGTCTACTTTGACGGCAACGAGAAAGACAAGTTCGAGACATGGTGGGGCGCATGGAGCCTCGACTTCCTCCCCACCAAAAACACCGCACTCCAGCTGCTCGCCTCAGGCTTTCTCACCAACGAGCTCGTGACCTATGACATCTCGGGCGAATACTGGCTCGACCAGGCCGGCACGGGGGGCAGCGACACCGAGGCGGGAATCGGGGGCGAGCTCGGCGTGGGCCGCTATCATGAGCATGCCCGCAACCGTCTCAAAGCCTCGGTGCTCGGCCTCACGCTCAAAGGCGCCACCGCGCTGCGCCGGTCATCAACCGTGGTCTATGGCCTCAACCTGCGCCGCGAAAAGGTGATGGAGCGCGCAAGCGAATGGGAGCTGCGCGACTCGGCCGGATTCTCCCTCCCCAACGACGGTGAAAACCTCCGCATGATCTACAACCTCACCTCGCGTCAGGATATATCCTCGACCCGCTTCGCCCTCTGGGGTGAATACCGCTATAAAGCCAACTCGTCGCTCGGATTCTGGAACATCAACGCGGGTGTGAGACTGAGCCACTGGAGCTTCAACCGCGAATGGCTTTTCAGCCCGAGAATGTCGGTGGGCTTCGTGCCCGAGGCCAACAACCGCTGGGCTTTCCGCTTTGCCACCGGCCTCTATTATCAGGCTCCTTTCTATAAGGAGTTTCGCGCCGCCGTCTATGACGAAAACGGCAACGGCACCGTGGTTCTCAACCATGACATCAAGTCTCAGAGGTCGATTCATTTTATCGGTGGCGCCGACTACACATTCCGGGCCTTCAACCGCCCCTTTAAGCTCTCGGGCGAGGGATATGTCAAGGCTCTCGGCAACATTGTGCCCTATGAAATCGACAACCTAAAGGTGGTTTATTCAGGCTATAATCAATGTAACGGCTATGCCATGGGCATTGACTTCAAGCTGTTCGGACAGTTTGTTGAGGGGAGCGACTCATGGCTGAGCCTCAGCCTCATGCAGGCGCGCGAGAAACTCAACGGAGTGAGTGTGCCCCGCCCCACCGACCGCCGCTATAACCTCGCCCTCTATTTCACCGACTACTTCCCCAAATTCCCGCGCCTCAAATTCTCGCTCAGAGGCATCTTCTCCGACGGCCTGCCCACCATCGCGCCCCGCTCCTCGCGCGACAAAGGCTATTTCCGCACCCCCGCCTACAAGCGTGTGGATATTGGCCTGATGTATGGCCTCCTCCTCCCTCCCGCCGACGGCGAACCGCGCTACGGCATCAGCAAGATGCTCAAAAGCGTGTGGCTGGGTGTGGATGTGTTCAATCTTCTCGACATCTCAAACGTAAGCTCCTATTATTGGGTCACCGATGTAAACAATCTGCAATATGCTGTGCCTAACTATCTCACCCGTCGGCAAATCAATGTCAGGCTCGCCGTCGACTTCTGATTACGGCCTCATCGGTCAACCCTCTAATTTGGGTGTGATAGGATTTTTTTTGTAACTTTGCGGTCATCACAGCCCGATCGGAATTACCTTTCAGGTGTAAAATAACCGTTCATTCTCCATTTCCATCATAATGAAAACCTCATTGATAATAAGATTCACATTTATCGTTGCCCTGTGGCTCCTGCTCTGCTACCTGGTGGTGACCACCCAGCCGCTCACCTTCAGAGTGGTCTTCATAATCGTGGCCTCGGGCATTGTGGTGCTTGTGCCGCTGTGGAAAAAATATATCAGGAATAAACAAACGGAGAATGACAATGACAGCCAATCAAAACGATAAGACTCCGTCTACCGTAACGGCTCAGCCCAGGCCACTCGATCCGCAGACCTATCCCCTGCTGTCGCGCATCTCAACGCCCGCTCAGCTCAGGGAGCTGACAATGGAGCAACTTCTCAAGCTGTGTGAGGAGCTGAGACGGTTTCTCATCGACAACCTCAGCGTCAACCCCGGCCACTTCGCCTCAAGCATGGGCGCCGTAGAGCTCACCGTGGCGCTCCACTATGTATTCTCAGCTCCCGACGACCGAATAGTGTGGGATGTGGGACATCAAGCCTATAGCCACAAACTGCTCACCGGGCGCGCTCCCCTGTTCTACTCCAACCGCACCCTCGGCGGCCTCAGCGGCTTTCCCAACCCCGCCGAAAGCGAATATGACTCATTCTCAGCCGGCCACGCCTCAAATTCCATCTCCGCTGCCCTCGGCATGTCGGTAGCCTCGCAGCTCAAAGGGGGAGAGAATCCGAGCCGCAACGTGGTGGCCGTGATAGGCGACGCCTCCATATCGGGAGGCCTCGCGTTTGAGGGCATCAACAATGCCGCCATCTCCAACAGCAACCTGCTCATAGTGCTCAACGACAACGACATGTCGATCGACCGCAACGTGGGTTCGCTCAACTCCTACCTCGCCAATATCAACACCTCCAAAAGTTATAACAACCTGCGGATGCGCACCTATAACTTCATGAAGAGGCTCAAGCTCATCAACGAGTCAAACCGAGGGAGGATACTGAGATTCAACAACTCGATCAAATCGCTCATCTCGAAGGAGCAAAACATATTCGAGGGACTCAACATAAGATATTTCGGGCCGTTTGACGGTCATGACCTGCCGCGCATCATCAGGGTGCTCACCGACATCAAGGATATGAAGGGCCCCCGCCTGCTTCACCTCCGCACCGTCAAGGGCAAAGGATATGAACCCGCCGAGAAAGAGCCGGCCAAATGGCATGCCCCCGGCAAATTCGATCCCTCTACCGGCAAGCGTCAGTCATCGGCCTCAAAGCCTGAGGCTCCCATGAAATGGCAGGATATTTTCGGCACCACCCTTGTGGAACTCGCCCGCAAGAATCCTGAAATCGTGGCCGTGACCGCCGCCATGCCCTCCGGCACATCGGTCAACATGATGGCCGAAGTTTTCCCCGACCGCACATTTGACGTTGGCATCGCCGAGGGTCACGCAGTGACCTTCTCGGCCGGACTGGCCAAAGAGGGTCTGCTCCCCTTTGCCGCTATCTACAGCAGCTTCCTACAGCGCGCCTACGACAGCATAATCCACGACGTAGCCATTCAGAATCTGCCTGTTACGCTCTGCATCGACCGCGCCGGCCTGGTGGGCGAAGACGGAGTGACCCACCACGGAGTCTATGACATTGCCTATCTCCGCAACATCCCCGGCTTTACAGTCTCGTCGCCCCGCAATGCCACCTGGCTGAGACGCCTCATGCTTACCGCCGCCGGGCGTCAGAGCGGTCCCTGGGCCATACGCTATCCCCGCGGCGCCGCTCCCGCCTCAGCCACTCCCGACGAGCCGCTCTTTGAGCTTCAGCCCGCTCCCGTTGGCAAAGGCGAACTGCTGCGCGAAGCCGCCGAGCCCGAGGCTAAAGGCGTTACCCTGCTCACCCTCGGCCCCATTGCCGCCAACGCAGCCAAGGCCGCCGACATTGTCGCGGCAAAAGGTATTGACTGCGCCCACTATGACATGATTTTCGCCGCTCCGATCGACGAAGAAATCCTGCGCCGGGCCGCTCTGCTCGGCCGCCCGATCATCACCGTTGAAGACGGTATTGTGGAGGGCGGATTGGGCAGCGCCGTTGCCGAATGGGTTGCCTCGCGCGGACTCCCCCTCAAGGTTATCCGCCTCGGTATTCCCCGCCAATTCATCTCTCACGGCAGCGTGGCCCAGCTTCAGAAAATCTGCGGCATTGACTCTGAGTCGATAGCCGAGGTGATTGAAAAATCCGCTCAGTTTCCGACCAAAATCTCACTCTCATGAAAATCTTGATTTCAGGCGCGGGTGAGGTCGGCGCGCATCTGGCCAAACTTCTGTCACACGAGGAGCAGGATGTCACCATAATCGACGCCGACAGCAACCGGCTCGCTCTGCTCGACTCTAACTATAACCTCCTCACCGTCAAGGGCAACCCCGCTTCATTTTCCGCGCTCAAGGAGGGTGGAGCCGCCTCCTGCGACCTCTTCATTGCCGTCACGCCTTTTGAGACAACCAATGTCACGGCCTGTGCCATCGCCAAAAACTACGGCGCCAAGGCCACGGTGGCGCGCATCGACAACTATGAGTATATGGTGAAGGAACACCGCAGTTTTTTCAAGGAAACGGGTGTCAACCACCTCATCTACCCCGAATATCTCGCCGCCATGGAAATCAGGCAGGCCCTCCGGTGCAGCTGGGCCCGCTATCACCTCGACCTCCACGACGGTGAGCTTATAGTGATAGGCGTTAAGCTCCGCGAAAACGCGCGTCTCACCGGCATGCAGCTCCTCGAGTTGGCCAAAGAGCACCGGTTTTTCCACGTGTCGGCCATCAAACGCAACCACGAAACCATCATTCCGCGAGGCATCGACCGCATAGAGCCCAACGATATAGTCTATTTCACCACCACCCGCAATCATATTGAATCGATCAGGGAGATATGCGGCAAACACACCGGTGACATACGCAAGGTGCTCATCATGGGAGGCTCACGAATTGCCGTCCGTCTGATCAAGATGTGCGAGTCGGAGCATTACCGGTTTAAAGTCATCGAGTCTGACCGTCAGCGCTGTGAATGGCTTGCCGAGAGATGTCCCAACGCCACCATAGTGCATGGCGACGGCCGCGACACCGACCTGCTCATTGATGAAGGAGCCGGTGATTTCGACGCTTTTGCCGCCCTGACCGGCTCGTCGGAAACCAATATTCTCGCCTCGCTCACCGCCAAGGAGCTCGGCATACGCAAAACCATCGCCGAGGTCGAAAACATACAGTTTATTTCGGCTGCCGAAAACCTCAACATCGGCTCCATCATCAATAAAAAACTTCTTGCTTCGGCCAAAATCTTCCAGATAATGCTTGAGGCCGACGCCGACAGCTCGAAATTTATGGCTCTCGCCGACGCTGACGTGGCGGAAATCGAAGCGCGCCCCGGCTCGAAAATCACCAAGGCGCCGGTCAAGGACCTCAAACTCTCTCACGACATGACCCTCGCCGGACTGATACGCGACGGCAAAGGTATGCTCATCAACGGTCTCACCACCATTCAGGCCGGCGACCATGTGGTGGTGTTCTGTCTGAGCGGCTCGATCCACAAAATCGAAAAACTTTTCAACTGACCTTCCCCTCGCCCGAAAAATCATGCCCAGAATACACCGTCACTCACAGCGCCACTTCACCGGCCTCAACGTGCGTCAGCTCGTGAGGGTGATAGGATGGCTTCTGCTCATCGAAGCGGCCTTTATGTTCGTGCCCCTCGCGGCCTGTTTCATCTGGGACGGCGGCCGCGACGCCTCCGCCTTTATATGGGGCATAGTCATAACAGCTCTTGGTGGCTGTGGTGCGACCTTTCTGTCGCGCCCGTCGCGCACCGATATGCGCAAGCGCGAGGGATATATGCTCACTGCTTTGGTGTGGGTGGTGTTTTCGGCCTTCGCAATGATTCCCTTCATGCTCTGCTCCACCCCCTTCTCCCTCTGCGACGCCTATTTTGAGGCGATGTCGGGCTTTACCACCACCGGCGCCTCTGCTCTCTGCTCGGTTAACTGTCTGAGCAAGGGGATATTGATGTGGCGATGCCTGATGCAGTGGCTCGGAGGTATGGGAATAATACTCTTCACCCTCGCCATTCTCCCCGCTCTCAACCATTCGGGGGGCATGATGATGTTCAACGCCGAAGTCACCGGCATAACCCACGACAAGATACGTCCCCGCATCTCACAGACAGCCAAAGGATTGTGGGGAATTTATTTCATCCTCTCGGTGATACTCTGCCTGTTGTTGCTCTGCGGCCCGATGAATCTCTTTGAAAGCATCTGCCACGCCATGTCGACTATCTCGACCGGAGGCGACAGCACTACCGACAGCTCCATATCCTATTGGAACTCAGTCTATACCGAGTCGGTCATAACCCTGTTTATGTTTCTCGGTGGCGTTAACTTCGTGCTTATCTACAAGCTGGGAGTGACACGCAACCTCCGCTCGGTGTGGGATAACGAGGTGTTCCGCACCTATATTTATATAATAGGCGGCTTGCTGGTGGTCTATGCCGGCGCCATCATAGCCGGGGGCAACTACTCGGGGCTGAAATCGGTGACCATCGACCCCCTGTTTCAGATTGTTTCGACCGTTACCTCTACCGGATATGTAGTTGAGGGATTTGAGGAATGGGGACCCTTTATCTTTGCCATCACGTTCCTGCTGATGTTTGTAGGCGGCTGTGCGGGCAGCACGAGCGGCGGCGCCAAAATAGACCGCGCGATCTATCTCGCCAAAAACACCGGCAATGAAATCTCCAAGGTGCTCCATCCCCACGCCATCCTCTCGGTGAGGGTCAACCATAAGGTCGTGCCCCACGACATAGTGGCCAAAGTGATAGCCTTTCTCTGCCTCTATATGATGACCATCACGGCGGGAGGATTGCTGCTCACCGCTTTCGGAGTGCCTCTGGCCGACGCTTTTTTCTCGTCGTTCTCATGTGTGTGCAACACCGGTTTCGCCGCCGGAATCACAGGCTACGGTGGCGGTTATGACCTGATGCCCGACGCCGCCAAATGGATCTTGTCGCTGCTCATGCTCACCGGACGTCTCGAACTGTTTACGGTGTTTGTTTTGTTTACACGCCGATTCTGGCGCAACTGAAATATTTATGGATTTTTTTTGGCGGGGATAGCTCAACGTTGGCGACAATTCACTATCTTTGCGCAATAATTCCAACATAGAATTTCAGCTATGAACGAAATTGCATTCACCAAAATGCATGGAGCCGGCAACGACTACATCTATATCTATTGCCCCGAATCGACTCCCGACAATATCGGCCGCCTGGCCGTGAAGATGAGCGACCGCCATTTCGGAGTGGGCGGCGACGGCATAGTGCTGATACTGCCCGGCAAGGATACCGACTTCAAGATGAGGATGTTTAATGCCGACGGCTCTGAAGCCCAGATGTGCGGCAACGCCTCACGCTGTGTCGGCAAGTATGTCTACGACAACGGCCTCACCGATAAAACCTGCATCACTCTCGACACCCTCGCCGGAGTGAAAATTCTCGATCTCCACCTGGGCAAGGACGGCCTCGTTGAAACAGTCACCGTAGATATGGGTCTGCCTGAAACCGAGGCTGCCAAAGTGCCGGTGAAATATGACGCCGCTGCCGAAATGGTCGAAGCCCCGGTTGAAACCTCGGCCGGCACTCTCAACATCACCGCCGTTTCGATGGGCAACCCCCACGGAGTGATATTTGTTGACGACCTCGACAAAGTGTTTTCCCACCCCCTGGGCCGCGAGCTTGAAATCAACACCATCTGGCCCGAAAAAGCCAACATAGAGTTCGCTCAGCTCATCGACCCCGAAAATATCCGCATGAGGGTGTGGGAAAGAGGCTCGGGCGAAACACTCGCCTGCGGCACAGGCGCCTGTGCCACCGCCGTAGCCGCATGGAAAACCGGTCGCGCAGGCCGCAAGGTTACCCTCCACCTGCTCGGCGGCAACCTCGACATCGAGATAGCCGACAACGGCCATGTGCTGATGTCAGGCGGCGCCACAACGGTGTTCAAGGGCGTTTACTTCGACGAATAACTCCTCCTCTCCCCCCTACAAGAAATATTAATCAACCGCATATACCTAATCACGTGATTAAAGTCAACGACAACTTTCTCAAGCTACCCGCCAGCTATCTTTTCAGCGAGATAGCCCGCAAAGTTGAACAATATAAGAAAGCCCACCCCGAAGCTCCCGTAATCAGAATGGGCATCGGAGATGTGACCCGCCCCATCTGTCAGGCTGCCATCGCCGGCCTTAAACGCGGCGTGGAGGATGAGGCCAAGGAATCATCTTTCCACGGCTATGGTCCCGAACAGGGTTATGACTTTCTGCGTGAAAAGATTGTGGAGACCGACTACAAGGCCCGCGGCATCGACATCGCCGTTGATGAAATCTTTATCAGCGACGGCGCCAAGAGCGACACCGGCAATATCGGCGACATCTTCTCTACCCAATGTAAAGTGGCCGTCACCGACCCCGTCTATCCCGTGTATGTCGACACCAACGTCATGGCAGGCCGCGCCGGCGAGCCTCTACCCGGCGGCGGATGGAGCAACATAGAATACCTCCCCTGCACCGCCGAAAACAATTTCATACCCGCCCTCCCCACAGGCAACCCCGACCTCATATATCTCTGCTATCCCAACAACCCCACCGGCACCACCCTCAACCGTGACCAGCTGGCCGAATGGGTAGCCTACGCACGCAGCCACGGAGCGCTGATATTGTTTGACTCCGCTTATGAAGCCTATATCAGCGAAAGCGACGTGCCCCACAGCATTTATGAAATCGAGGGCGCCAAAGAGTGTTGCATCGAGTTCCGCTCATATTCAAAAACCGCCGGCTTTACCGGCCTGCGTCTCGGATATACCGTGGTGCCCAAAACACTCAAGGGCATTGACTCAAACGGCAAGGAAGTGAGCCTCAACAGCCTTTGGCTGAGACGCCAGACCACCAAATTCAACGGCGCAAGCTATGTGGTTCAGCGCGGAGCCGAAGCGCTCTACACTCCCGAGGGTCGCCGTCAGATCGACAAGACCGTAGACTACTACATGCGCAACGCCTCGCTGCTGCGCGAAGGCCTCACCGAAGCGGGCCTCGAAGTCTATGGCGGCGTCAACGCTCCTTATATATGGATCAAGACCCCCGACGGCATGAGCTCATGGGAGTTCTTCGACAAGCTGCTCAACGAATGTAACGTTGTCGGCACCCCCGGCGTGGGATTCGGCCCGTCGGGCGAAGGTTACTTCCGCCTCACGGCTTTCGGCAGGTTTGAAGACACCCTTGAAGCGGTAAGCCGCCTCAAAAAACTCGCCGGCCTCTCCAACAACAAACCCTAACCCGCAAAACTGACACGGGGGTGTGCTTCCGCAAGCGCACCCCCTACAAATTTTTATACGCCTAATCGTTTCCAATAAGTCATACTTTTAATTTTCCAAAAAAATGTCAATGTTGAGATTTAAAGTAGTTGATGAAGCTTTCAACCGCAAAGCTGACCCGGTGTCGATTCCCGACTGCAGTCCCGAAAAATATTTCGCCTGCCAGGTGTTCAACCGACAGAAAATGTTTGAATATCTGCCGGCCAAAACCTACAACGCCCTCTGCTCGGCCATCGACAACAAGGAGCCGCTGCCCCGCGAAGTGGCCGACTCGGTTGCCGAAGGCATGAAGAAATGGGCTCTCGACAACGGTGCCCGTCACTACACCCACTGGTTTCAGCCGCTCACCGAAACTACCGCCGAAAAACATGATGCCTTTATTGAGCATGACGGCAAGGGTGGCGTGATTGAAAAATTCACCGGCAAGCTCCTCGTGCAGCAGGAACCCGACGCCTCTTCATTCCCCAACGGCGGTATCCGCAACACCTTCGAGGCCCGCGGCTACTCGGCCTGGGATATTTCCTCTCCCGCCTTTATTCTCGACAATACACTCTGTATTCCCACCATCTTCATCTCCTACACCGGCGAAAGTCTCGACTATAAGACCCCTCTGCTGAGAGCTCTCAACGCCGTCGACAAAGCCGCCACCGGAGTGGCTCAGTATTTCGACCCCGAAGTGAAACATGTGAAGAGCTATCTCGGCTGGGAACAGGAATACTTTCTTGTTGACGAAGCTCTCTATAACGCCCGCCCCGACCTGATGCTCACCGGGCGCACTCTCATAGGTCACGAATCAGCAAAGAACCAGCAGCTCGAAGACCACTATTTCGGCGCCATTCCCTCAAGAGTCGAAGCCTTTATGCTCGACCTCGAAATAGAGTGTCACAAACTCGGCATACCCGCCAAGACCCGCCACAACGAGGTTGCCCCCAACCAGTTTGAGCTTGCTCCCATATTTGAGGAAACCAACCTCGCCAACGACCACAACCTGCTGCTCATGTCGCTTATGGCCGAGGTAGCTAGCCGCCACCACTTCCGCGTGCTGCTCCACGAAAAGCCTTTTGCCGGCATCAACGGCTCGGGCAAGCACAACAACTGGAGCCTCGGCACCGACACCGGCGCAATGCTCTTCTCACCAGGCAAGACCTCTAAAGACAATCTGCAGTTTATCACCTTTGTTGTCAACGTGATGGCAGCCGTCTACCGCCACAACGGCCTCATCAAGGCCTCGATAATGTCGGCCACCAACGCCCACCGTCTCGGCGCCAACGAAGCTCCCCCCGCAATCATCTCGATATTCACCGGCACCCAGCTGGCCAACATCCTGTCGCGCATAGCCAACTCGTCGACCGACGACCTTCTCGATCTCAGCGACAAGGAGGAAATCAACCTCAACCTGTCGCAGATTCCTGAAATCATGATCGACGCCACCGACCGCAACCGCACCTCGCCTTTCGCCTTCATCGGCAACCGCTTCGAGTTCCGCGCCTTAGGTTCGTCGGCCAACTGCGCTTCGGCCATGATAGCCATCAACAGTGCCGTTTCCGAACAGCTCACTCAGTTTAAAGCCGCCGTCGACAAGCGTGTGGCCGAGGGTCAGCCTCTCCGCACCGCCCTGCTCGAAGAGATCCGCGCCCTCATCCTTGAGTCAGCGCCCATCCACTTCGACGGCAACGGTTATTCAGAGGAGTGGAAGGCCGAAGCCGCCCGCCGCGGTCTCGACTGCGAGACTTCGGTTCCCGCCATTTTCGACGCCTATCTCTCGCCCGCCTCGATCAAAATGTTTACCGAGGCCGGAGTATTCTCTAAGGTTGAGCTTGAGGCCCGCAACGAGGTTAAATGGGAAATGTATACAAAGAAGGTGCAGATCGAAGCGAGAGTGCTCGGCGATCTCGCCCTCAACCACATCATCCCCGTGGCCATGCGCTATCAGTCGATGCTGCTCGACAATGTCTTGAAAATCAAGAGCGTTTTCAGCGCCGACAAAGCTGAGGCACTTATCAAAAGCGACATGGAGGCTATCGAGACCATCGCCTACCACATCAACAGCATCCGCAGCGATGTAAAAGAGATGGTCAACGCCCGCAAGGTGGCCAACCGCATTCCCGCCGAGCGTGAGAAAGCAGTGGCCTATCACGACACTGTCGTGCCTATGATGGATGTGATACGCGACCATATCGACCACCTCGAGCAGATGATCGACAACGAGATGTGGCCCCTGCCCAAATATCGCGAACTTCTCTTCATACGCTGATTTCCAAACCCCGTTTATGGAACTCATAAAACATGAGTGTGGCGTGGCCATGATAAGGCTGCGCAAACCGCTCGAACACTACAAGAAGAAATACGGCACCTATGCTTTCGGCCTCGAGAAGCTCTATCTCCTCATGGAGAAGCAGCACAACCGAGGTCAGGAAGCGGCCGGAATCGGAGTGGTGAAGATGGCTGCCGAGCCCGGCGAAGAATATATCTTCCGCGAAAGGGCGCTCGGCACCGGAGCCATCTCGGAGATTTTCGACGGCATAATGCCCAAGCTCGCTGCTATGGGTCTGGAGGATATGACTCCGGAAGATGCGGCGCGCTATGCCCCCTTTATCGGCGAGATCTATATGGGCCACCTGCGCTATTCCACCACCGGCAAGAGCGGCATAAGCTATGTTCACCCCTTTCTGAGAAGAAACAACTGGCCGTCGCGCAACCTCCTGCTGTGTGGCAACTTCAACATGACCAATGTTGAGGATATATTCAAATCCATCGTTGACCGCGGCCAGCATCCCCGCATCTATGCCGACACGGTGATGTTGCTCGAACAGCTCGGTTATGCCCTCGACTCGGAGAATCAGCGCCTCTACCGCCGTCACCGCTTCGAGTTACCTGAACCCCAACTGACCCACACTATCGAGAAATGTCTCGACCTCGGCAGGGTGCTCCGCGCCGAGGCTCCGATGTGGGATGGCGGCTATGTGATCTGCGGCGCCACCGGCTCGGGCGACATGTTCACCCTGCGCGATCCCAAAGGCATCCGCCCCGCCTTCTACTATGCCGACGATGAAATCATCGTCGTTGCCTCCGAGCGCCCGGTAATCCAGACGGTGCTCAACAAACCGTTCGACTCAATCAAGGAGCTTCAGCCCGGAAGCGCACTCATTGTCGAGCCCGACGCCGACATGCGCATCGAGCAGATTCTCCCCGCCACCGACAACTGCCGCTGCTCGTTTGAGCGTATCTATTTCTCGCGCGGCTCTGACGCCGACATCTACCGTGAGCGCAAGGCCCTGGGCCGCAACCTCACCGACAGCATCATCGACGCCCTGCCCCCCGCCGAGTCAACCCTCCAACGTCTCGACAACACGGTGTTTTCGTTTATTCCCAACACCGCCGAGGTTGCCTTTATCGGCATGATGGAGGGGCTCGACAAGCGCCTGTCGGAAATCAAGCAGAACCTCATTCTCAACCTTGCCGACAGCGGGCAACTCAACCGCGACACCCTCGCCGAGATAAGCCGTCACAGGCTCAGAATCGAGAAAATAGCCATCAAGGATATCAAGCTGCGCACATTCATTTCGGAAAGCACAACCCGCAATGACCTCGCCGCCCATGTCTATGACGTGACCTACGGGTGTATCAACGACAATGTCGACACCCTTGTGGCCATCGACGACTCGATAGTGAGAGGCACCACTCTCAAGCGCTCAATCCTGAGGATTTTCGACAGGTTGAAACCGCGCAAGATCATCATTGCCTCGTCGGCACCTCAGGTGCGCTATCCCGACTGCTATGGCATAGATATGTCGCGCATAGGTGAGTTTATCGCCTTCCGCGCCGCCGTCAGCCTGATCAAAAAGCGCAACATGACCCACATTCTCGACGAGGTATATCAGAAATGTCTCTACTCGCTCAACCATCCTGACGTCAACCCCGAGAATCATGTCAAGCAGGTCTACAGCTCCTTTACCGACAAGCAGATAGCCGACGAGATAGCCCGCCTGCTCACCCCCGACGACCTCTCATGTGAGGTTGAGCTCGTATATCAGACACTCGAAGGTCTCCACCGCGCGGTGCCCGATCATCCCGGCGACTGGTATTTCTCGGGCAACTATCCCACCCCCGGAGGCACAAGGCTGGTCAACCGCGCGTTTGTCAACTTCTATGAAGGCAACGTTGACAAGCGCTGACCACCCCTCTACTTTTTCTTAACCCACACTTCCACCCACTCATCCATCATGAGCGAAATTTCTCCCCGTCAACAGATCGAACAGCTGCGCCGGGAAATCAACCGTCACAACCACAACTACTATGTGCTCAACAGTCCGGAGATTTCCGACCGCGATTTCGATATGCTGCTCAAAGAGCTCGAAGCTCTCGAAGCGCAATATCCCGAATATGCCGACCCCCTGTCACCCACCCGCCGCGTAGGTTCCGACCTCTCGAAAGGGTTTGTGCAGGCAGCCCATATCCATCCGATGCTCTCGCTGTCAAACACCTATTCGGTCAGCGAGGTCAACGATTTCGTGCGCCGCTGTCACGAAGGATTGCCCGGTGAGAAATTTCAGCTTGTGGGTGAACTCAAATATGACGGCACGAGCATTTCGCTCATCTATGAAAACCGCCGTCTGGTGAGAGCCGTGACCCGAGGCGACGGCGAGAAAGGTGATGTTGTGACCGACAACATTCTCACCATCAAGTCTATTCCGCGAGTCATCACCGCTCCCGACGCCCCTGAGAGTTTTGAGATAAGGGGTGAAGTGTTGTTGCCGTGGGAAGCTTTCAACCGCCTCAACCAGCAGCGTGAGTTTAACGAGGAGCCCCTCTTTGCCAACCCGCGCAATGCCGCCGCGGGCACCCTCAAACTGCTCAATCCCGCCGAAGTGGCCAAGCGCGGCCTTGAAGCGATTTTCTACTATCTGATTGCCGACACCCTCCCCGCCGACAATCATTATGACAATCTCCTCGCCGCCAAAAGCTGGGGATTTAAGGTGAGCGACGACACAAGGTTGCTCACCTCGATCGAGCAGGTTGATGAATTTATCAACTACTGGGACTCCGCCCGACGCTCGCTGCCCGTGGCTACCGACGGCCTGGTGTTTAAAATCAACTCCCTGCGCCAGCAGCTCAACCTCGGCTTCACTGCCAAATCGCCCCGCTGGGCCATCGCCTATAAGTTTCCAGCCGAAAGAGCGCTCACCCGCCTGAGATATGTGAGCTTTGAGGTGGGCCGCATGGGCATCATCACTCCCGTGGCCAATCTCGAGCCGGTGCTTCTGTCGGGCACCATCGTAAAACGCGCTTCGCTCCACAACGCCGACATTATTAAAAATCTCGACATCCATGAGCATGACATGCTCTATGTAGAGAAAGGTGGCGAGATTATTCCCAAAATCACCGGCGTTGACACAGCCCAACGCCTGGAAGGCTCTGAGGAGGTGAAATTTGTGGAGCTCTGTCCCGGCTGCGGCACTCCCCTCATCCGCCCCGAGGGAGAAGCCGCCCATATCTGTCCCAACCGCTACGGCTGCCCCCCACAGATTGTGGGAAGGGTGGAGCATTTCGTGGGGCGCCGCATGATGAACATCGATGGTCTCGGCGAAGAACTTTGCAACACCCTCCACACCCTCGGGCTCGTCAACAACATCGCCGACCTCTATGATCTCAAGGCCGAGCAACTCTCGGTGATTGAAGGACTCGGAGCCAGAAGCGCCCAACGCATCATCGACGGCATCGAACAATCAAAAAATGTGCCTTTCGAGCGCGTGGTGTTTGCCCTCTCTATTCCCGGCGTGGGTGAAACCACCGCCCGCAAGATAGCCCGTGCGGTCAAAAACATCGACACCCTGCTCGAAGCCCCGGTTGAGATGCTCACCGACATTCAGGATGTAGGCCCGATAGTGGCTACCGCCGTGCGCGAATATATGACCAACCCCACCAACATCGAAATCATCGCGCGGCTGCGCGAGGCGGGGTTGAGAATGGAGGTCGATCAATCGCAGGCTACCCCCGGCTCAAACATCTTCGAGGGGAAAACAATCGTAATCTCAGGCACTTTCTCCCACCATTCCCGCGACCAATATAAAGAGATAATCGAAGCCAACGGAGGCAAAAACTCCGGCTCGATAAGCAAAAAAACATCCTTTATCCTCGCCGGCGAAAACATGGGCCCCGCCAAACTCGAAAAGGCCACCAAGCTCGGAGTGGAGATTATCAACGAAGATGATTTTTTGAAAATGATAGGCCAATAATCCGCGTCATTCCGAAAAAAACGGTAATTTTGCATATTACAACACTTCAATCTTAAAATTAAGAAATTTTCACCCCTCCAACACCAGTTTTAATATGAAAAATCTCAAATTACTGCTCGTTGCCGTGATGGTGATGATCGCCTCAGCGATTCCCGCCTCCGCACAATTCAAGTTCGGTCCGAAAATCGGTATGACAGTCAACTCACTGCATTTCGACCGTTCGACCTTTTCGTCTGAAAACCGAACCGGCTTCACCGGAGGTCTCATGGTTGAAGGCACAGTGCCCCTCATCGGCCTCGGCTTTGACGCTGCCGCCATGTATGTAAGACGCTCTGTAGAGATGTCAGAAAACGGCTCGGTATTTACCGCCAACCGCGACTATTTCGAGATTCCTGTCAATGTGAAATTCAAACTCTCCCTGCCTATCATCAAACCGTTTGTCACCACAGGCCCCTCATTTGCATTCCTCACCTCGCGCCGTGCCATCAGCAATGCTTTCACAAGCAAATCGTTTGACACCGTGTGGAATTTCGGCCTCGGTGTTGAAGTTCTCTCCCACCTTCAGGTAGCCGCTTCCTATGGTCTCGGTCTCAACAAATCAATCAAATCGCAGATCACAAGCAACGCTCAGAACATAATCCCCACCGAAGGCAAAAACCGCGTGTGGACAATCACCGCCGCCTATCTGTTCTGATACCCCCGCGCCTCAAACAATTTAACTTTATCATATTCACATATTCCTGTTTATGAAAAAATTATTATTCTCATTAATGGTCATAATTCTTTCGGTGGCCACCGCCTTTGCCGAGAGAACCGTGACCATAAACTTCGCTCAACTTGGTTATGCCAATGCTCAGGATGTTACCGAAGTAACTCAGGATGGCGTTACCTTGACATTTTCCAAAGGTACCAACTCTAATCCTCCGAAATTCTACACTACAGGTAATGCCGTGCGCTTATATCCCAAAAATACACTTAGTATTAAAGGTGGGACTATTACCAAAATTGTCTTTACATTCTCCGGTGCAAGCTACGGCTTTACATCCGGTATTAAGCCTTCCCCTATAGAAGTAACTTTCACACCTGCAGGTTATACCGAAAGTGGAGCCACAGGCACATGGACCGGTTCAAGCAGCGAAGTGTCGATGACTACTACAGGCTCAAGTGGTCATGCACGTATCTCAAAAATGGAGATTACCCTCAGCGATGACACTCCCGGCCCCGAGCCTGTGGTCAATGTAGCTACTCCTGTGCTGACCGCCTCAAACACTTCAACAGCTGCTGCCAAGGATATTACCATCACCTGCGCTACCGAAGGTGCTTCTATCTACTACACCCTCGATAACAGCGAGCCCACCAAAGAATCGACTCTCTACACCGAGCCCATCCACATCGCTTCAACTACCACCGTCAAGGCCATCGCCTATGCAACAATCGACGGCGAGGAAAAGGAATCGGCAGTCGTTTCAGAGACCTATCAGATCTATCTCAACGCCCCCAAATTTTCGATAGAGCCCGGCACCTACACCGAAGCTCAGTCACTGGCTCTCTCTGCCTATAGCGCCGCCAAGATCTACTACACCCTCGACGGCACTGATCCCACCGACCAGTCGACTCTCTACACCGAGCCTATCAAAATCACCACCAACACCTTCATCAAGGCAGCCGCCATCAATGGTGAGGTAGTCAGCCCCGTGGCCGAAGGCTATTATATCATCAACGCCACCGCCCAGACCGCTACCTTCGATTTCACCTCCAACACTTATGGTTATAATGTGTCGGCAGGCAACACCACCTATGTGGTCAGCAAGCTCTCTGAAGGCGACGTGACCATCAACCTCGCCGTGACAGTGCTCGCCACCGGCGAACCCGCCCAGGACAGCCAGCAGTGGAGATTCTGGAACCGCGCAAGCACCGATCACCTCCGCAGCTCGCTCAATGTCAACAACTCCAACACCATGACATTTGTGTGTGGCAACGGCCGCAAGATCACCTCTATCGAATTTATCTACACCAACGGCGCAAGCTATCTCCCCGGCTCGATCACAGCTTCTCAGGGCACAATGACCGGCGTGACCAACTGGGAGGGTGCAGCCTCTGACGTTACCCTCACCTTCTTCAAAGGCACAGGCACAACCGAAATCCGCGGCATCAATGTCAACACCATCGTAAGCTCCGCCCCCTCCTTCTCCGAGCCCGGCGGCAACTTCTACCGCGCCTTCAACCTCCAGCTCACCTCCGACATTCCCAACGCCAAGATCTACTACACCCTCAACGGCACCGTTCCCACCGAAGGCTCAACCCTCTACAACGAGCCTATCTTCATCTCGGCCTCTGCCGAAGGTGAGCAGGTAACAGTGAGAGCCATCGCAGTCTATGAAGATGCCGACGGCAACAAATGTGTATCTGAAATGGCTTCAGCCACCTATACCTACACCGCTCCCGGCGCTGAAGTAATGTCGATCAAGGAGTTCTATGACGCAGCCCTCAAAAACAGCGGCAAAGCAATCCTCATCAATATCCCCCTCGCTGTCAGCGGCGTTTCCGACAAATATCTCTATGTTAACGACGGCTGGCCTCAGAACAAGTTTAACTCGATCGAGGTAGTGAAAAACGGTGTCAACTGGGCTGAAAACTATCAGTATGGCTCACTCATTCCCGCCGGCACCGTGGCCGAGCTCGGTTGGAGCGAAGACGGTATCACCCCCACCCTCCTGCTCAAGAATGATGTTGAGGAGCCCTACCTCTCGGTCGACGAAGTTCTCACCGACACCATCACCGGAGCCCAGCTCACCTCAATCATCGGCATCAACCCCGAGGATTATCCCGACATGGTGCTCAACGAAGGCGTTGACATCGAAATGCTCAGCAAGCTCGTGTGCATCAAGGATGTGAAATTCACCTCCAACACCTCAGGCACAATCAACCAGTCGTTTACCGGCACAGCTCCCGACGGAAGCACCATCAACTGTGTTGTTAGATTCCCCATCGCCAAATACACCGCCGGCACCTATGACGTGACCGGTATCGTGGGCGTCAACAAGAAAGTCACCACCATCAAGCCCTCTACTGACCCCGAAACCGGCGAAACCATCGAAGGTTCAACAGTGGTGAGCTACTCGGTTGAGCTCTATCCCGTGGCCATCGCCGCCAAGCCCTCGGTTATTGACCCCGAAGAGACCGACAAATATGAGCTCGTAACCTCGGTTACCGACGGCAAATATGTGATCGCAACCGCCGACGGTATCGTTGCAACAGCCCTCGCCGCCAACAAGACCTACGGCTACCTCCCCAAAGAAGAAGGCTCATTTACCGACGACGCTCTCCTGCTGTCGAAAGACCTCATGTGTGAGTTCACTCTTGAAAACGCAGGTTCAAGCGACATCTTCTACATCCGCGACAACCAGGGCAGATATTACTATCAGACCGGCACCTACAACTCATTCAACGTGAGCGAGGCTCTGCCCGAAAATGCCCAGGAAGCCGAATGGCGCATCTCGTTCAACGCCGACAACACCGCCACCATCACCAACGTTGCCCAGGCCAAGTTCATCCAGTATTCCACCCAGTATAGCTCATGGGGCTCTTATGCCGAAATGCAGCAGGCCGGTGTGATGCCCATGATCTTCAAGAAAGCCGGCACACCCGAAGGTGTAACCGTTGCCGAAGGTGACAGCACCGACGCCCCCGTTGAAATCTACACTCTCTCGGGTCTGCGCCTCAAAGCCGACAATGTTAACGCTCTCCCCGCCGGCATCTATGTGGTGCGTCAGGGCGCTAAAGTAAGCAAACTGATGGTGCGCTGATAAGCCGCCCGTCAGTTGACCACTGATAGCGGAGCCGTCTGTCATCAATATGGCATACGGCTCCGCATTTTATTTATCTGTTTTTCACATCCTTAAGCTCGAGATTTGTCGAGGTGTGAAAATTTTTCCTTAATAGGTTAGGCCGATTGAGGCTTTTTGACTAACTTTGCGAATAATCCAAATTCAACATATCAAGCCATGTCAACAAGCAGCCTCGTGAGCATCGACGACATTTCGCGCGATGAAATTCTTGACCTTATAGAGCGGGCACGCTATTTCGAGGAGCACCCCAACCACAAGGTGCTCGACGGCAAAGTGGTGGCAACTCTCTTTTTCGAGCCCTCCACCCGCACCCGTCTCAGCTTTGAAACCGCTGTAAACCGTCTGGGCGGCCGTGTGATCGGTTTTTCCGACGCCGGTACCACCTCAACCTCCAAGGGTGAAACCCTCAAAGACACCATCAAGATGGTGAGCAACTATGTGGACCTCATCATCATGAGACACTATCTCGAAGGAGCCGCCCGATATGCCACAGAGGTCACCGACACTCCCATCATCAACGCCGGTGACGGTGCCAATCAGCACCCCTCCCAAACCATGCTCGACCTCTATTCCATAAGCAAGACACAGGGCACACTCGAAAACCTCACCATCACCATGGTGGGCGATCTGAAATATGGCCGCACAGTTCACTCGCTGCTTATGGCTATGAGATATTTCAAGCCCAAATTTATTTTCGTGGCCTGTCAGGAGCTTCAGATGCCTAAGGAATATCTCGACTTCTGCCGCGAAAACAATCTGGAATATGAGCTTCACAGCGACTTCTCGGAAGATGTCATCAACCGCACCGACATTCTCTATATGACCCGTGTGCAGCGCGAGCGCTTCACCGATATAATGGAATATGAGAAGGTGAAGAATCTCTACACTCTCCACAACGATATGCTGGCCAACGCCAAGCCCAATCTGAGAGTGCTCCACCCGCTGCCCAGAGTCAACGAAATCGACCGCGACGTTGACGACAACCCCAAGGCTTATTATTTCGATCAGGCTCGCAACGGCCTCTTTGCCCGTCAGGCTATTATCTGCAAAGCCCTCGGCATTGACATCTATAAAGCTGACAAGAAAGATGAACAGTAACACTCCTAAAAAAGAGCTTGCCGTGGCTGCCCTGGCCTGCGGCACGGTGATCGACCACATACCCTCCTCTCAGCTTTTCAAGGCTGTGAAGATACTCGGCGTGGAAAATCTCGACACCCATGTGACTATAGGCAACAACCTTTCGTCACACCGTTTCGGCAAAAAAGGCATCATCAAGGTGGCCGACGTGTTTTTCCCCGAGGATGTCATCAACCGCATCGCCCTCATCGCCCCCAACGCCAAGATCAACATCATACGTGACTTTGAGGTGAAGGAGAAGCGCCCCGTTGAGCTCCCCGACGAGATTATCGGCCTGGTGAAGTGCAGCAACCCCAAATGTATCACCAACAACGAGCCGATGAAAACCAAATTTGAGGTTGTTGACCGCGACGACGTCACCATCCGCTGCCACTACTGCGGCCAGAAGGTGAGAAGCTGCGATGCCAACATCATCGACTGATCTTGGAGCGAGCATGAAACAGGATTGGAAACCGGGCACGATGGTCTATCCCGCTCCCGCGGTGTTGGTGAGCTGCGCCCACAACGGTCGCACCAACCTGCTCACCGTGGCATGGACCGGCACCATCTGTTCGTCACCCGCAATGTGCTACATCTCGGTGAGGCCCGAAAGGTATAGCTATGACCTTATCCGCAACTCGATGGAATTTACCATCAACCTCACCACCGAAGCCATTGCCCGCGCCACCGACTGGTGTGGCGTGAGGTCGGGCCGCGATTATGACAAATGGGCTGAAAGCGGCCTCACTCCCGAGCCGGGCGTGATGGTCGGATGTCCGTCGGTCAAGGAATCGCCTCTCTCGATCGAATGCAGGGTGAAGGAGATTGTGAGCCTCGGTAGCCATGACATGTTTATCGCCGAAGTGCTCAACGTGAGAGCCGACGAGAGCCTCATCGACCCCGCCGACGGCGCTTTCCACCTCGAGCGCGCCGGCCTGATGAGCTACAGCCACGGCGCCTACTTCTCACAAGGGGAGATGCTCGGCAAATTTGGCTGGAGCGTGGCCAAGACCAAAGCGGGCGTGACCCGCACCCACGGCGCCGCCTCGGGCCAGAAACTCAAGAAAAATTCATAACATTATCTATAAAGCAATTCCTAAACAGAAAATTCCTATGGAACGTGACACTCAAATTTTCAATCTCATTGACCTTGAACATCTGCGTCAGCGCCGCGGCATCGAACTGATTGCCAGCGAAAACTTTGTGAGCGACCAAGTGATGCAGGCAATGGGATCGTGTCTCACCAATAAATATGCCGAAGGCTATCCCGGCCACAGATATTATGGCGGTTGCGGTGTGGTTGACCAGGTGGAGCAGCTCGCCATCGACCGCGCCAAAGAGCTTTTCGGAGCCGAATATGCCAATGTGCAGCCCCACTCGGGTGCTCAGGCCAACATGGCTGTGTTTATGTCGGTGCTCAATCCCGGCGACAAATTCATGGGTCTCAATCTGGCTCACGGCGGTCACCTCTCACACGGAAGCCCCGTTAACTTCTCGGGCCTGATGTTCAAGCCTGTGGAATATAACGTTAATGAAGAAACCGGCCGCATAGACTATGACAAAATGCGCGAAGATGCCCTGCGCGAGCGTCCCCGTCTCATCGTGGGCGGCGCCAGCGCCTACTCACGCGAATGGGACTATGCCTTCATGCGCAAGCTCGCCGACGAAATCGGCGCCATCTTCATGGTCGACATGGCTCACCCCGCCGGTCTCATCGCCGCAGGTTTGCTCGAAAACCCTGTGAAATATGCCCACATCGTTACCTCCACCACCCACAAGACCCTTCGCGGTCCGCGCGGCGGCCTGATTCTCATGGGCAAGGATTTCGACAATCCCTGGGGCAAGACCACTCCCAAGGGCGTAGTCAAAAAGATGTCACAGCTGTTGGACAGCGCCGTGTTCCCCGGTGTGCAGGGCGGTCCGCTCGAACATGTCATCGCCGCCAAAGCCGTTGCTTTCGGCGAAGCCCTCTCACCCTCCTACCGCGAATATCAGAAACAGGTTGTGGCCAACGCCCGCGCAATGGCCGACGCTCTCATCGCCAGAGGTTATAAAATCATCTCGGGTGGCACCGACAACCACTGTATGCTCGTTGACCTCCGCACCAAATTCCCCGAACTCACCGGTAAGGTTGCCGAAAAGGTGCTTGTTGAAGCCGACATCACCGCCAACAAGAACATGGTGCCCTTCGACAGCCGCTCACCCTTCCAGACCTCGGGCCTGAGATTCGGCACCCCCGCCATCACCACCCGCGGCCTCAAGGAGAACGACATGGAAGTGATTGTCGACAAAATCGACCGTGTGCTTTCCGACCCCGAAAACCCCGAAGTTATCGCCAAAGTGCGCTCGGAGGTTAACGAGATGATGGAGTCACGCCCGATGTTTGCCTATTAAGTTGTCAGAAAAAAAATAACTGCAAAGAAATTTTCACTCTTTCCAAAACAATTCACCCCCCTTTGCTTGTTATATAGTTGTGAGATTTGTAATAGATGACAGATTCATTCCTCAGCAAATCTCCTTCCGACAACCGAAACAACATTAAATAACCTTATAAAAAATTTGCAACTATGAAATCTATCCATGTTATTCTCGCCGTTCTCGGCGGTGCTATTGCCGGCGCAGCAACCGGACTTCTTCTCGCTCCTGAAAAAGGTGACAAAACCCGCAGAGAAATCGCACGTTTTCTCGCTGAAAAGAGCGAAGTGCTCAAGCTGAAAAAACGTGAGGCTGAAGAAATGGCCGAAGAACTTGCCGAACAGCTCACTGAGAAATAATAAAGAGACTAACACGGTTATGCCGTCAGGCCTATCGAAATGGTTTGACGGCATAAACCTGTATCTACCCAAACCATTTTTTTAACCCCCAAACCCACTCCCCCACCATGAACAATAGCATGATCGCAATCGCCGCTTTTGTAGGCGGAGCAATTGCCGGCGCAGCTGCTGCCCTTCTTTTCGCCCCTGAAAAAGGTGTAGAGACCCGCAACCGCATCAAAGAAATTCTCCGCAAGAGAGGCATTATCTGCTCTGACTCTGAGATTGACGCTCTCGTTGAGCAGCTCACCACCGAAATCGACGACTGATCTCATCCCCACCTTTCGGCTTATTTGACGAGGCTGTGTCATAATTGGAAATCCAACAAACCGTAGGGACATCGCTTTGCGATGTATCCTTGAATATCAATGTGATACGTAAACATGCCAAAGGCATGTCCCTACAATTTCTTAATTTTGACACAACCTCGCGGATGCCGTCGGTCTTGCGCCGATAGTCATAATTATTTATCACCCCCGACTCACTTTGTTGCTCTATGCTCAACAACGACAAATTGCCCGACAACGAAACAACCAACGCCTCGCGACGTCTCTTTAACCGCATAAAGAGCTT
Source organism: uncultured Bacteroides sp. (assembly GCA_964384885.1). GTDB lineage: Bacteria > Bacteroidota > Bacteroidia > Bacteroidales > Muribaculaceae > Paramuribaculum. The sequence continues at coordinate 6,185 of CAYLMR010000011.1, read as the reverse complement.
CGTCAGCCTCACTATTGCCGATGTAAAACTCTCAGTCACTGAAAAAATCACACTCATACTGAGCGGTATTGCCCTGGCTATGGTGATATTTGCGTTTGTGAGCGTTGCCGCCCTGTTTTTCTCGGGCGCGGTAGTCCATCTGCTTGCCGACTATATTCCCATCGGTTGGGCTTATGCCATCATGTGTCTCGTTAACCTGCTTCTGGCAGGGCTGGTGGTATTGCTGCGCAAGCCTTTGGTTATCAATCCCGTGGCCCGACTCCTGAGCCGTATTCTCCTCAAGTGACATTTTCCGACCGACATTTTTATCTCCACGCCATGCTTACCAAACCCGAACTCGATCCGCTTGCAGTAGCTAAATCGCCCAACTGGAAAGGTTTTACAATCGACCGCCTGCGTTATCAGCGTGCCTATGTGTCGGCGCGTCTCGACATCGAAAAAGACCTTCTTGCCAAGGAATTTTCAGGTGTGAAAAGCCGCTATGTCGCCAAAACCAATTTCGCCTCCCGTATGCTCAACATCGTTGACATAGCGGGCTATGTCATGATGGCATTTAAATTTTTCAAAGGAGCGAGAGGGCTGTTCAAACGCTGATTTCCCCCTTTTTACTCCCGCTCCCCAAACCAACCATTATCCGTGAACGATTACATTTCCCTGCGCCTTGATATCACCCCCTGCTCGGAGGCGATCACCGATGTGTGTGCCGCCCTGCTTGCCGACGAGGGGTTTGAAAGTTTTGTGCCCGATGCCTCGGGTCTGACCGCCTATATCTCCGCTCCACTCTTCAATCCCGAAATGATTGAGCGGCTCAAAGATAATCTCCCGTTTGAAGATGTGGCTGTCGATGCCTCCACTCAGCTCATAGCCGGCCGTGACTGGAACAGCGAGTGGGAGAAAAACTATTTCAAACCGATAGTCGTGGCCGGAGAATGTGTGATTCACTCCTCTTTCCATACCGATTTTCCCGCCTGCCGATATGATATAGTCATCGACCCCAAGATGGCTTTCGGCACCGGTCATCATGCCACCACCTCGTCGATCATCACCACCATGCTCGAGCTCGACCTCACCGACAAGAAAATGGTCGACATGGGCACCGGCACCGGTATTCTCGCCATTCTCGCCGCCATGATGGGATGTAGGGATATCACGGCTATCGAAATCGACGAAGCCGCCTATACCAACGCCTGCGAAAATATCCGCATCAACAATCATGAGGAAATCAACCTCATACATGGCGACGCCTCGGCGCTCAAAGGCCTGACGGGTGTGAACTTCTTTGTGGCCAACATCAACCGCAACATCATTCTCGCCGATATGGAGGCCTATACCGCTACCCTCGCCCCGGGAGCTACAGTATTGTTCAGCGGATTCTATAAGTCGGATATTCCGGTGATCGAGAAAAAAGCCTCGACCCTCGGCCTCACTGTCGACAGCTATAAGGAAATCGACAACTGGGTGTGTGTGAAGCTCACCTACAAAAACTGATTTTTTACATCTGACAAAACAATCACCGCAAGTCAATGCAGGATTTCGCAGCTATTGATTTTGAAACGGCCAACGGCAGCCGCACGAGTGTGTGCAGCGTGGGAATCGTGGTGGTGCGCGGAGGCAAGATTGTGGATAAATTCTACAGCCTCATTCAGCCCACACCCAACTACTACACCTACTGGACTACCAACGTTCACGGCCTGACCCGCGTAGACACCGACGGCCAGCCCACCTTTCCCGAAGTGTGGAATCAGGTGAAAGACCGCATCGCCGGCCTCCCCCTTGTGGCTCACAACCGCCCTTTCGACGAAGGATGCCTCAAAGCCGTGTTTGAGAAATACGGCATGGAATATCCCGGCTATAAGTTCTATTGCACCCTCTCGGCCTCGCGCCGCTGTCTGAGACTGAGAAGTCATCAGCTCCACATCGTGGCCGAAGCCTGCGGATATAACCTCACCGACCACCACAACGCCCTTGCCGACGCGGAGGCTTGTGCCGCCATTGCGTTGAAATTGCTCTGAGCCGCGCCCGCGATTCTCTCCGGCTAATGATTTTTTCGGGCTAAGCCGGATAATAAAACCCTCACCTACACGTTAAAAAAGTATTGCGGCATGTGATTTTGTCACGTGCCTTGACAACAGATAAAAATACCAAGCAAAATCATAATTTCATGCGATGAAAACAAGATTTGTCATTGTACCGGCTTTGATAGCCACCCTTGCCGCCGGCTCGCTTGCGGCAAAAAAACAAACCGATCCCGTTTTGATGACAATTGGCGGAAAGGATGTGAAGCTCAGCGAATTTGAGTATCTCTATCACAAAAACGCCTCTCAGCAGCTTGAGCCCCAGACTCTTGAGCAATATGTGGATATGTTTGTAACCTATAAGCGCAAGGTGCTCGACGCCGAAAACTCCGGCCTTGACACCCTTGCCTCTTTCCGTCAGGAATTTGAAGGCTATCTTAACGAACTCTCGGAGCCTTATCTGAAAGTCAGCGAGGTGGATGACTCGATCAGACGCGCAGCCTATGCCCATTATGCCGAGGATGTTGACGTGAGCCACATAATGTTTGCTCCCAACGCCGACCAAAATCTCATCGACAGCGTTTATAACGCCCTCAAACAGGGTGCCGACTTCGGCGAGATGGCTGCTAAATATTCGATTGACCGCAGCGGCCGCACATCGGGAGGCCGTCTGGGCAACCTGCCCCCCAGCCGCACTCCTTATGTCTTTGAGGAAATGGCCTATTCAGTGGCTGTCGACTCGATTTCAAAACCGTTTGCAAGCCCTGTTGGCATACATATTCTCAAAGTCAACGCCCGCACCAAAGGTCTCGGCCAGGTGAAAACAAGCCATATTCTCAAACTCACCCGCGATCTCACCGAGGAGCAGAAACTCGAGAAACGTCATCAGATCGACTCGATCTATGAGATACTCGACGGCGCTCCCCTCGCAGCATTTCATGAGATGGCCCAGCGCGAAACCGAAGACCCCTCAGGCACACGCAACGGTGGTGACCTCCCCTGGTTTGGTGTTGGAATGATGGTGCCCGAATTTGAGAAAGCAGCCTTCGCCCTCCAGCCCGGCGAAATGTCGGAGGTGATCGAAAGCCCCTTCGGCTATCACATCATCTATTGTGAAGACCGCCGCCCCGTGGCCAATTATGAGGATGTGCTTCCCGAAATAGAAAATTCAATCGCCCATGACGAGCGCAGCCAAATGGCCCGCAACCGCTTCATCGCCGGCTATCGCGCCCGGCATCCCGAGCTCGCTTCCCTGCCCGACTCGCTCGTTTATGAAAACGCCCGCGAGAACCTCGTGAACATCTACCCCGAATATGCCAACCTGCTCAACGAATATCGCGACGGCATGTTGCTCTATGAAGCCTCTACCCGCAATGTGTGGGGCAAAGTCAACACCGACATCGAAGGTCTCAAAGCCTATTTCGAGCAAAACCGCGACAAATACCGCTGGGATGCTCCCCGCTATAAAGGCTATGTGATTCTCGCCGTCAACGACTCGGTAGCTCAGGTAGTCAACAAATTCCTCACCGAAAATCAGGTTACTCCCGAGCAGTATGTCTCTCAGGTGAGACGCAACTTCGCCGGCTCGGCCCGCATTGAAAAGGTGCTTGCAGCCAAGGGTGAAAATCCGATTGTAGACTATATTGCCTTTGGAGGCGCAATGCCCGAGCGCTCGGGTCGCATGACAGCCTTCATGGCTTATGACGGCCGCATGATCGAGCAGCCCGAGGAGCCCCAGGATGTGCGCGGCACCCTCTACACCGACTATCAGAAGAAACTCGAAGATGAGTGGGTTGCCTCGCTCAAGGAGCGCTATCCCGTGAATATCAACAACAAAGTGCTCAAAAAAGTGAAATAACCCCTCTGATCATCAAGAAATTGAGTCCTACCTCATGAAATATTGAGGTCGGGCTTAATTTTTATATGTAAATGCGCTCATAACTGTTGCAATAGCCCGAAGCTAAAGGTTTTTATGCTGTTTACCGACATTGTTTTCGCAATCTTCATGGGATGCTTCTTCTGCATCTACTGGTTTGCGCTGCGGAGATCTCTGCGGTGGCAGAATATATGGCTTCTCATTGCGAGTTATCTTTTCTACGGATGGTGGGACTGGAGATTTCTGATTCTCATCATTCTGACTTCGGCCACAACATTCTATTCGGCTATTCTTTTTGAGCGCCGGCAAAGCAGATGTCTCATTACAGCCAATGTAGTTTTTAATCTGGGGATTCTTGCAGTATTCAAATACTTCAACTTCTTCAGCGAAAATATCGGCCGGTTGTTCTCACTCTTCGGCATTAATCTCGATTGGTTTACCATCGAGGTGCTACTACCGGTCGGCATCTCATTCTACACTTTCCAGGCTATAAGCTACTCGATCGACGTAGCCCGCGGCGACATCCGCCCCACCCGCAATATCGTGGGATTTTTCACTTTCATAGCCTTTTTCCCTCAGCTCGTGGCAGGCCCTATCGAGCGTGCCGGCGCCTTGCTTCCTCAAATTCTCAGCCCTCGCAGATGGAGCTATCCCCGCGCGGTCGAGGGCATGAGGATGATGCTGTTCGGAGTGATGAAAAAGGTGTGTGTGGCCGATATGCTGGCCATCTATGTTGACCGTCTTTTCGACTGTGGCGAGGCTATGACTCCGTTGCGGGTCGTTGCAGGCGGAGTGTTCTTCACCTTGCAGATCTATTGCGATTTCTCGGCCTATAGCGAAATAGCCCGCGGAGTGGCCCGGCTGCTCGGCGTGGAGCTGATGGCAAATTTCCGTTTCCCCCTTTTGTCACGCAATATCCTCGAGTTCTGGCAGCGTTGGCACATCTCCCTCATGCTTTGGTTTCGCGATTACCTCTACATACCTCTCGGCGGCAATCGCCGCGGCAAATGGCGCACGGCGCTCAACTTCACTCTCGTGTTTCTGCTCTCTGGCCTCTGGCACGGGGCGGCATGGAATTTCGTTTTATGGGGTGCGTTTTGGGCGGTTTGCTATGTAATCGGCAAGTTCATCATCGGGCTGCGCCGTCCGACTCTCCCCTCCACCTGCAGAGATCTCCCCGATATGGCTCTGACATTTGGCGTAGTGGGCGCCGGCTTCTATATCTTCCGCTGCGCCACCACTGCGCAGGTGTGGAGCGGAGTATGCTGCGGATGGCTGTTTATGATTTGCTTCCTAATGCTTTGGGGAGCGTTGCGTCTGCTCTCTTCTCTTCTTCAACGCATCTCCACACCCCTTCCCGTCGGTTTAGCAATAGCGTCGATTGCTGCGATAGTAGTTCTGATCGCTACAGGCCATTGGCCTCTGTTGCTGAAATTCTGGTGGGTCTCGGCGGCTGTCATAGTGTTTGCAATCGAATGGAGAGGTCGCAATGGGGATTATCCGTTTGCCATTGTGCCGCGTCAGAGACTTTCGCGACTGGCTCTTTACTGGGTCATGGCGGCAATGATTCTGCTGAGCGAGCCCACCGATATGACCTTCATTTATTTTCAGTTCTGATCTGCCGATGACTCCCGTAACCCGATCGATACTTCGCTTCACGATACGCGCCCTGCTGATAGCTCTCCCAGTGGTGGTAACTGCCGTTGCGGTCTACATCGCGACCGACCCTTTCAAGGTGATTCGCAGCTACGACTGCTATCTTCCCGATCCGGTGGAGAATCCTGTGCGCATCGGAATAAACAAAGGTGTCGTGACTCTCGACAGCTACCTGCGCAACACCTCCGGAGACCCTTCTCATCCGGTCAACGCAATGATTTTCGGGTCATCAATTTCCTGCTATTATGATACCGACGAGTGGGTATCCCTACTTCATGCCTCTGCAGGTGACACCGTCCCCATACGGGCCATGCATTTTGATTCATCGGGCGAAACACCTCGGTCGCTCGCCCACAAAGTCAATTTCCTGGCCAAGAGAGATGCCCTGCCCGATTATGCGCTCATAATTCTCGATCCGCTCATACTCAACCGTGATGCCGATGATTCGCCATTCGCTATCGACCCACCGACTTTCTTTCCCGGACCAGCCCACTTCATAAAATATCACTACACTTTTTTTCGCGCGGCAACAAATGCCGACTTTCTTAAAAGCATGATCTACGCCCGCATTACCGGTCAACCCGACAACATAGGTCATAATCCAATTTTTGAAAGTCAGCCTATAGTCTATGACCGAC
>CAYLMR010000010.1:32287-34254 GCA_964384885.1 uncultured Bacteroides sp. | reverse complement strand
TCAATCTATCATCAAATATCGTTGGAGAGAGGGTGTGTTTTTCGAGGGTTAGAGGGAGGTAAGAGAAGATTTTTAGCAGGCGTAGTCGGCGAAGCGCTCGCGGAGCATGCGGCGCACCATGAAGATGCGGCTCTTGATGGTGCCGACAGGCATCTGGGTCTGCTCGGCGATCTCCTCATATTTGTAGCCGGCAACGTGGAGCGAGAAGGGCACGCGGAACTTCTCTTCCAGGGTGTTGATGGCTTCGGTGATTTCTGTTACGGCAACCGAACCTTCGGGAGTCTCGAGACCTGACTCCTGAGAGAGGTTGAGGTGGTAGTAATCCTCGGTGGTGTCAACAACGGCGCGGTTGCGGGTGGTGCGGCGGTAGTTGTTGATGAAGAGGTTGCGCATGATGGTAAACACCCAACCCTTGAAGTTTGTGTCGTCGGCATATTTGTCGGCGTTGGTGAGAGCCTTGACGGTGGTGTCCTGGAGCAGATCGTAGGCATCGTCACGATTGTTGGTGAGGGTCATGGCGAAGTTGAGGAGGTTGCTCTGGATGTTCATAAGCTGCTGGTTGAAGGTTGCGGTTGTCATGGCTTGGTATGTTTGGGAGGGTTGTTTTATCGGGTTGGTTTAGGAGAGGTGTTTGAGTTGTGAGGAGAGGTTGTTGTCGTTTGACAATGCAAAAGTATAGAGAATTTGACATATGCAAATATTTACCATATTAAAATATGTTAAAATGGTTACACGCCTGTTACATATATTGTCACAACCCTCTATATCAGCATATTACAAGTTCACGCCATAAATCACATTTCTGTTACATCAGAGTGAAGTTTCTGCAATTCTCTATTAATTATTGCTCATTTTGCTCATGAAGGTCGGAGAGGAGGGTATCATTGGTGCGCTGCATTTTGCGGAAAATCACAACTACCATCACCAATCCTATCAGCCCTCCGATTACACCGCCTATAATGCCTCCCTGCCTGGCCGCGACTAAAATATCGCCGGCCAAAGACATGTCGGTGCCGGCAAGCATGGCCGAAAGAAAAGCGACAAGCCATATCAGCGTGAGCGGAAACATAATGCAGGTTTGAATCATACGCTCCTTTTTCTGTCTTATGAGATACTTTCGGAGGTAGATTATAGAGGCAGTGCCAAACATGCGGGGAGGTATGCGCACGGTGCGCCAATCGAGTGCGGCATCAATAGCGCCCATCAACAGAAAAACTCCGGCAAACCATTGAGATATGCCATAACCGACACATATAATAACAAGGAGTAGGTAGACTATCGGCACAGTGATTATTTCAACATTGACAAACCTGTTGAGCCACGAGGCTTTTGAACGCATAACCTTGCGCATAAGCTCACGGTTGATGATCTGCTGGGAGTCGAGGCGGCTTTTCATAGCTGCGAGTTGGTGCCGCATTATTTCGAGTTCATCCATTGGTAGAAAGAGTTAGAGAGATTTGAGTTTTTCTTTGATTCTCACAAGACGGGTGCCCACGGCGCGGGTCGAAATGCCAACAATGGCGGCAATCTCGTCATAAGACATATTTTCGAGCCATAGCAATACTATTGCGCGGTCAACGGGCTGGAGCTTCATTATGCGGTTATGAAGCTGCGCCGTCTGACGGCTTTCACCCGATTCACCCTCTATAATATCAGGAGCGATGTCGAGGGGAATTGTGCGTAGCCTCTTTTTCCGCTTGTAGGATATGCAGGTATTCATGCTCACACGGTAAATCCATGAGCGCAGATCGGAGTCGCCGCGAAATTTCTCAAAACCGTTCCATAGGTTGATCAGTACCTCCTGAAAGAGGTCGTCGGTTTCAGTTCGCGTCTCGACAAACATATAACAGACCGAATAGATGGTGGTTTTGTGGTCGATCACCATCCTCTCGAAGTCAGCTTTGAGGTTGGATTCCATTTCAAAAGAAGTAGAATTGTCGGGTTGGTTTATATATAAGACGCAAACC
>CAYLMR010000010.1:0-32187 GCA_964384885.1 uncultured Bacteroides sp. | reverse complement strand
TTCCATTTCAAAAGAAGTAGAATTGTCGGGTTGGTTTATATATAAGACGCAAACCACCCTCGATAATTACCTTTTTTATTAAGAAATCTGCACCTTCCTCACAGAACTACTCTTGAATAACATCCCTGAATGTGCTGTGCGAAAATTTCTATCTGAGCTCAACAGTTAGCCCCATTGCCGACACCATGCGATAAAACGTAGAAATAGAGGGAATGGTGAGTCCCCTCTCCACACGGGAGATATAGCTCTTGTCTGCCCCGATTTTTTCAGCAAGTTCAGATTGAGTCATACCAGACTCCTTACGTGCGTCAAGCAGAATTTGAGCATTATACTCCTCCCAGGCCTGATCTTCTGCGCGGCGGCGACTTTCGGTACCGGGGGCACCAAATGTCTGATTAAGTTCCTCACTCACATTGTATATCTGCATTTTTGTCTTCATAATATTCTCTTTTTAATCGTTTTGCTTTGCTAATCTCGCTTCTTGGAGTCTTTTGTGTTTTCTTTCTGAAAGCATTGAATAAAATTACAAGTCTCTCCCCATCATATATGAAAAAGATTCGGAATTCATTATTACCATAAGTCACCCGAAACTCATATATTTCATCTTCAATATATTTAATGAAGTGAGAGGGTATTCTCTCGGTATCAGAGAATAACAATAAGGCTCTCCGTATCTTCAACTGCTCCTTATCGCTAAGTTTAGACATGAAGTCACGGTAATAATCCTTATATGCTATAATTTCTCGAATCATGTTGCAAATTTAATAAAAGTTGCATAATTATACAACATTCACCATTGGAGAAAGTTGCACAATTATATAGCAATTCGATAATAATATCCTCGCAAAGCGGCGCAGGGATCAGGAGAAGGTGACGATGCGGTTGTAGAAGTAGTTGGCGAGGGTGTAGACCATCATGCCGAGCAGGGTGGCGAGGCCATAGCCCGATATGGCAAAGCCGTAGATGCCCCACTGGCTGCCGCTGAGCAGGTAGTTGAAGAAGTAGGTGGCTCCAAACTGCAGGAGGTAGCACAACAGAAAGCCGCCCACAAATTTCAGGGCTTCGACCAGCACATTGTTGTGGGACTGAAACACCCACAGCTTATTCCAGAGAAATGAATTGACAAATCCGGCCACATAGCCGGCGGCGTTGCTGAGCCAGATGTTAACCCCGAAAAAGTCCTTACACACAACTATCACGGCGAGGGTGAGGAGGGTGTTGATCACACCCACCACTCCATATTTAAGAAATTGCAGAAGGTTGCCCGACCGTAATAATTGAGTTAAAGACATTGGCTATGAGATTGAGTTGGTGAGTTGAGGAGGGAGAGGAATCACTCTTTGGAGGTATGGCTCTGATAGTAGCGGCACAGGGGTTTGAGCCCACATTCGAGGCAGTTAGGCTTGCGAGCCTTACACACATATCTCCCGTGGAGCAAAATCCAATGATGAGCCTTTGAGAGGAGATGTGAGGGGATATGGGCTGTGAGGGTCTTTTCGGTGGCCAGGGGGGAGGGGGAGTCGGTGGTGAGGCCCAAGCGCTCGCTCACACGGTAGACATGGGTGTCGACCGGCATGGCGGCGCGGTCAAACTCCACGGCAAGCATCACGTTGGCGGTCTTGCGCCCCACGCCGGGAAGGGTCATGAGACTGTTGAGATCGCCCGGCACACTGCCATTGAAGTCCTCAACGAGCTTTCGCGCCATCCCCGCCAGCAGGCGAGCCTTATTGTTGGGATAAGACACCGATTTAATATATTCATATATCTCTTCGGGAGTGGCCTTGGCCATAGCCTCGGGCGTGGGATAGGCTTCAAGCAGAGCGGGAGTGATGAGATTGACCCTCTTGTCGGTGCACTGCGCGGAGAGAATCACCGCCACCAATAGCTCGAAGGCATTGCCATAATGGAGGTCGGTGGTGGGTTGGGGCATCGTGAGCTGAAACCACTCCAACACCCCGGCATATCTCTCTTTGAGTGTCATGGTCTGAAAGATCAGCGGGCGCTTTGGAATTCCTCAAGAAAACGGCGGTCGTTTTCAGAGAACATTCTGAGGTCTTTAACCTGGAATTTGAGGTTGGTGATACGCTCGATACCCATACCGAGGGCAAAACCAGAGTAAACTTCGGGGTCTATGCCACACGATTTGAGCACATTGGGGTCAACCATGCCGCAGCCGAGAATTTCCACCCAGCCGGTGTGTTTGCAAAAAGAGCAACCCTTTCCGCCACAAAGGTTACAGGAAATATCCATTTCAGCCGAGGGCTCGGTGAAGGGGAAGTAGCTGGGGCGCAGACGAATCTTGGTCTCGGGGCCGAACATCTCGCGGGCGAAATAGAGCAGGGTCTGGCGCAGGTCGGCATAGCTCACGTTGCGGTCAACATAGAGAGCCTCGACCTGATGGAAGAAGCAGTGGGCGCGGGCCGAGATAGCCTCGTTGCGATACACACGTCCGGGGCAGATGATGCGGATAGGGGGACGGCTGTTTTCCATCACGCGGGTCTGCACCGAGCTGGTGTGGGTGCGTAGCAACACATCAGGCTCGCGGTTGATGAAGAATGTATCCTGCATGTCGCGGGCAGGATGATCGGGAGCGAAGTTGAGCGACGAAAACACATGCCAGTCATCTTCCACCTCAGGGCCTTCGGCAATGGTGAAGCCGAGGCGCGAGAATATCGAGATAATCTGATTGCGCACAATCGAGAGGGGGTGACGGGTGCCGAGCGGCATGGGCACGGCGGTGCGGCTGAGGTCGAGGTTGGCGTTGTCGAGCCCGTTGTCGCCGGCCTCCACGCTCTCGCGCAGGGCATTGATCTTTGAGGTGGCGAGCTCCTTGAGGCCGTTGATAGCCTGACCTATCTCGCGCTTCTTGTCGGCGGCAACGTTTCTGAAATCGGCCATAAGCGCCGAAATTTCGCCTTTCTTGCTAAGATATTTAATTCTCAGAGCTTCAACCTGCTCGGCATTTGAAGCCGTGAGCTGCTCAACTTCTGATTTGAGATTATTTATGCGGTCTAACATAGAAATGTTTTTGTGCTGATGTTGGTTGTGGTTTCTGCGGCCCGGAGAGAGTAGCCGCCACAAAATTACAAAAATTTCGCCACATCCCCATCCCCCTCGCTTGAAATTCAACCCATTAACCTGCATTAATCCCCACACCCCTCCTCCAAACATGCGTGTCGCGCCCCCACCTCCCCGCCATTACCTCCTGATTTTCAATTCAATAACACTATTAATAGACATATTATGCTGCAAAAGAGAGCGGAAGGAGCCATGCGGAGGCGGGCGCGATTTATCGCGCACCCTACCGCCACTCCCTTACATAGTCGATTGTGCGAGCCAATCAAAGCCTTTCAAGGCCAAGCTCTATACAGACCATTTTCGTGACGTCACGAAAATGGTCTAAGAGTTAGACTTTCAAGAAGATACAATTACGACAAGGTTAATAAATTGCACATTTACAAAATTTTCTCTATTTTTGTCATCTAAAACAAAACAGTTATGGACATCCAACGCATCAATCAACAAAAAACACTCTTTGACAATATTCTGCACAATATTCTTGGAGAAGATGGGAAAGAGCAAGTCGAAGTGTGGTTTGCCCGCGAGTTGCAAGAACTATTGGGATATGCTCGATGGGAAAACTTCACAGTGGCCATCAATCGAGCAGTCGATTCATGTAAATCACAGGGAGGCAACGTTAATGACCATTTTCGTGAGGTCACGAAAATGGTCACCCTCGGTAGCGGTGCAAAACGTGAAATACAAGACTTCATGCTCACTCGATATGCCTGTTACCTCATAGCTCAAAATGGCGATCCAAAGAAAGAGGAAATTGCTTTCGCTCAAGGTTATTTTGCCACTCAGACCCGAAAAGCAGAACTTATTGCTGAACACATTGACCAATTATCACGACTGGAAACCCGTGATAGATTGAGAGCTTCAGAAAAACAATTGTCAAGAAACATATTTGAAAGAGGCGTTGATGATAAAGGTTTTGGACGCATAAGATCAAAAGGGGATACCGCGTTATTCGGAGGGTACACAACAGAGGATATGAAGATGCGCCTTGGTGTTAAATCTTCGCGCCCTCTTGCTGATTTCCTTCCAACGCTGACAATCGCAGCAAAAAATCTCGCTACAGAAATGACCAACTATAATGTCGATCAAAAAAATTTACAAGGCGAGGCTCCTATCACTCAGGAACATATCCAAAACAACCAGAGTGTCCGTCAAATGTTGGGACAACGTGGCATACAGCCTGAAAACCTTCCAGTTGCTGAGGATATAAAAAAGGTTGAACGTAGGGTGACAAGTAATGAAAAGAAGATTGCGAAAACCACAAAGAAACTCCCGAAACCAAAGCTATAATCATGACCATTTTCGTGGGGTCACGAAAATGGTCTAATATTCAGATTACAAAGCAAATGCATCCAACCGACTTATTTTGTTTTCCACTCATAGCCTTTCAACGCCAAACCCAATCCCGACCATTTTCGTGAGGTCACGAAAATGGTCTAAGGGTTAGACTTTGAGGAAGATGCGGTTGCGGTAGAGGAGAAGGAGGAGGAGGTAGATGAGGAGGGAGCTGCAGGCGGTGACCAGCACGTTATACCACGGGCCGATGTATTGCTGCAGGCCGTAGAGAAACGACTCGGCAACGCAGTTGAAGTTAACACACGACATAAGCATATAGGCCACTATAGAGTTCATGCCGTAGACCTTGAGCCACCCCAACCCCTTGCGGAAGCCGAGGCAGTCGATCACATAGAAAAACAGCGCCATCAGCAACCAGCATATTCCGCTGCTGAAGAGGGTCATCGAGGCGGTCCAGATGCGTTTCACAATAGGCTGCCAATGACCGGCCACAAGCCCTGCAACCACGAGCGCCACGCCCCCGAGGAGAAGCAGAAATGTTTTCTGCAGCTTGCTTTTGCCCGACATGCGAAGTATGCATCCGGCAAACACACCGGTCATCACGGTAACGGCAAAGGTGAGCGAGCTCCATATCCATGTGTAGTTATACCACGGGGCGAAAATCACCTCGCCGTCGCTCCCCACCGAGGCGCCGTCGCGAAATCGCCCGAGACATATCCTGTCGACCCATTCGGCAAAATTAGCCTTGGCCGTGTAGTCGCCTCCGCCATAGCCGTCAACGCTGATAAGCTCCATGCCGCCCCAATAAACAGCCAGAAGAGCCACAGCCACTACGATCTGCACCCTCACCGACGAAACCATATAGAGCAACGCCGCCACGAGATAGCCGGCGGCTATGGCCTGAAGGGTGTTTGAGTAGACATATATCCGCGAGGGGTCGAGGCCAAGCAGATTGCCCTGACACATCATGCCGAATAGCCAGAGTATTATGACGCGCTTCAATATTCGGCCACAGGTTTTCATTCTCTGACCCGAGGCGGCGGTGCGGGTAAACGGAATAGTGACGCCCGCCATAAACATAAACAGCGGCATAACCATATCCCACGGCGAAAGGCCCTCCCACCGGGCGTGGGTAAAGAAATTCATCACCGGCTGAAACCACTCTCCGTCGGCTGCGCGCGACATGGCATGAACCACGCTTTCGAGCCCCACGAGGCAAAAGAGATCAAATCCGCGGAGAATGTCGAGCGATTCCAATCGCCCCGATTTATTGGTTGCGTTCATAAAGTCTTTGGTTATATTTTTGCAAAGATACAAATATTCACTATATCTTTGCAGAATCTATGACCGACATTCAAAACAATTCCTCCAACAGCCCTCTGCTCCGAAACGCGAGCCGGCTCATCGCCTCGGCCGCCATGCCGGCGCCCCACCCCCTTCGCCCCGTGATAGTGGGGCTGAGCGGCGGCGCCGACTCGGTGGCGTTGCTGTCGGTCATGATTTCGCTGGGCTATCGCTGTGTGGCCGCCCATGCCAACTTTCATCTGCGCGGCGACGAAAGTATGCGCGACGAAGCCCATGCCCGCGATATAGCCCTTAAGCTCGGCGCCATAGCCATCGAGGTGAAAGACTTTGATATTCCCGCACGGCGCAACACCCACGGCGGCTCGGTGGAGATGGCCTGCCGCGAGACTCGCTATGAGTGGTTTCGCGAGCTCGCCCGGCGCTATGACGCTCTCGCCATCGTGGTGGCTCACCATGCCGACGACAATACCGAGACAATGCTCCTCAACCTGCTCAGGGGCAGCGGAGCCGCCGGGCTGCGCGCCATGCTCCCTTGGGCCAACGGCATAATGCGCCCCCTGCTGTCGTCAACGCGCGCCGACATAGAGCAATATCTCGAAGCCAATCATCTCACATATATCACCGACTCCTCCAACCTCACCCTCGACTACCGTCGCAACCGGCTGCGCAACGAGATTATTCCCTCTCTTGAGAGCCACTTTCCCGGAGCCTCGGGAGGTATGCGCACCACCATAGCCAACATGCTCTCAACCGAGAGGATGCTCAACCGCTATCTCGACCTGCTCATCTCCTCGGCCTCGCGTCCCGACGGCTCGATCGACCTCGCGCCTCTGTCGGGCGACCGGCTCGAAGAGGGAGTCGAGGCGCTGCTCAGGTGGTCGGGCAAAGAGGGTCTCAACCGCAGCCAGGCCACAGATATACTTCTCCGCCCGGAGGCGTCCGGGCGCCGCTACCCCACTCCCGGGGGAAAGGAATATGTGGTTGACCACCGCTTGCTGCGCATAGCCGAGGCTGAAGACTCCCTCTCCTCCGACCCTTTTGTGATCGAGACTGTCAGCCGCTCGGAGTTTCGCCCCGACCGCACCGCCTCGGTGGCCTTTTTCGCCCCCGGGCTGCTGGAGAAAGGGCCTGTGATATGGCGCCGCTGGCAACCGGGCGACCGTATGCGCCCCTTCGGCATGAAGGGCAGCCGCCTCGTGAGCGACATAATGGCTGAGGCGGGGCTCACCTCCGACCGGCGCGCCAACCTGCCGCTGCTGCTCGACGCCAACGATAACATCATCTTCATTCCCGGGGTCAGGACGGCCGATTTCTATCGCGTCGAGCCTCATCACACCGAGGTTGTAAAAATAACCCCGGCCCGCAGATAATCCGCCGGATTGTAGGCCGCAATGCCTCAAAAAATATTTTTTAACAAGCCGCGATGGCCCGTTGTTGGTAAATTGTTGCTAACTTTGTTGCCTCAGAAAAAACCTCACTCCACCAACCAATCATTATGAACCGTAAAGGCAAACTATATTTCAGATATGGCACAATGGGCTCGGCCAAAACCGCGCTGCTGCTCACCATGGCCTATAATTTCGAGGAGCGCAAGATGCAGTATGCGTGCCTCAAACCGTTTATCGACACCCGCGAGGGCACCCGCTGCGTGATTCGCTCGCGCATAGGCATAGAGCGCGACTGCAGCTGGATCTACACCGACACCGACCTCTATCTGCTGGCCCGCCAGCTGTTTGAGAAAACCGGCAAACTTATCGACTGGTTTCTCATCGACGAGGCCCAGTTTCTCTCAGCCGAGCAGGTTGACCAGCTCGCAAGGGTGGTTGACGACTACGGCTGCAATGTGATATGCTTCGGACTTCGCACCGACTTCAAGAGCCGCCTCTTTGAAGGGTCGCGCCGTCTCTTTGAAGTGGCCGACACGATCGATGAAATCAAATCGACCTGCACCTGCGGCCGCAAAACCATCATCAATGCCCGAATAGACTCTAACGGCGACTTTGTAGAGGAGGGCGCTCAGGTTGAGATAGGCGGCGACGACCGCTATATAGCCGTGTGCCGCAAATGCTGGCGCAACAAGCGCATCGAGCAATCCTCGCGCGACGTGCTCCCCTTTGAAGAAGCTGTAATCCTCACCACCGCCCAACAATGACCCTCACCCGACTCGGCAGGATAGCGCTTATCGCAGCCATAGCCCTCATAACGGCTACGGCCCAGGCTTTGTGCATTTCGCCGGTCAGGCCCACCGAAACACTCACCTACCGCGTGATGTTTAAGTGGGGTCTCATAAACAAGAACGCCGGCTCGGCAACCCTGCGTCTCCAACCGGCCCCTCACGGCGAGCTCAAGGCTATGCTCACCGCCTCGTCAGCTCCGTGGGCCGACCGCATCTACAAGCTGCGCGACACCCTCGTGTCATATATCGACCCCGCCACCATGCAGCCCCGCCTCTATGAGCGCATCGCCCATGAAGACGGCAAATATTCCCACGACATAGTCACCTTCGAGCGCCACGGAAACATGGTTGCGGGCCACGCCGTGAAGCAGCGGCGCAAGAAGCCTGACCAACCCCTCACGGTGAGGGAAACCGATCTGCAGGCCACCGGCGTCACTGTCGACATGGTCAGCGCCTTCTACTATCTCCGCTCGCTCGACTTCACCACCCTCACTCCCGGCACCGAAATCGAAGTGTCGATATTCTCCGGCTCGAAGAAAGAGAGGCTTAGATTCAAATTCATCGGCCGGGAGCAGCTCAAGCTCAACGGCACTCTCCGCCCCTCCTACCATGTGAGCTTCACCTTCACCACCGAAGGCTCCAAAAAGTCGAGCGACGACATCGACACCTGGCTGTCGGAGGAAAGCCCCCATATTCCGCTCAAGCTCCAGGGCAGTCTCCCGGTGGGCAAGATACAGTGCTTCCTTGAATAAAGCCCTCATCACCAACCTCATTCAAGTATAACAACATTCACCTCAATGATAAAACTACTGAAATATATGATAGCAGGATGCGCCCTCTCGGCCGCCGCCTCCATGACCCTGTCGTGCTCATCGCCACGCGCCTCAAAGACTGTCGACCTCAAGGTGATTCAGACCACCGACGTTCACGGCAACTTCTTTCCCTACAACTTCATCACCCGCACTCCGTGGGAGGGGAGCATGGCGCGCGTTGCCACCTTTGTCGACTCGGTGAGAAACGCGGTGGGCGAAGACAACGTGATTCTGCTCGACAACGGCGACATACTCCAGGGTCAGCCCGCGGCCTACTACTACAACTATATCGACACCGTCTCTCCTCATCTCGCGGCCGAAATCTACCGCTATCTCGGCTATGACGCCGCCACCATAGGCAACCACGATGTGGAGACCGGCCACGCCGTCTACGACCGCTGGATAAGAGAGTCACCCGTTCCGGTGCTCGGCGGCAACATCATCTCTACCGAAACCTCCCAACCCTATCTTCCCCCCTACACCATCATCGAGCGCAACGGGGTGAAGGTGGCGGTGATAGGTCTGCTCACCCCCTCCATTCCGGCATGGCTCCCCGAAAACCTCTGGAGCGGCCTGAAATTCGAGCCTATGGTCGAGTCGGCGCGCCGCATTGTCAAGGAGGTTAAGGAAAAGGAAAATCCCGACGTTATCATAGGCCAGTTCCACTCGGGCCGCGACTCCTCGACCATCACCGGCGGAGAGATCGAAAACGCCTCGCTGGTGATAGCCAACGAGGTTGACGGCTTCGACCTCATACTCTACGGCCACGACCATCAGCTCTATGTCGAGGAAATCACGCGCCCCGACGGCTCGAAGGTGTGGGTATGCAATCCGGCCCACAACGCAATTGCCGTGAGCGATGTCGACATCAAGGTTTCATTTGACGACAACGGCAATCTCATCGACAAGAAAATCGAAGCCAAAGTCACCCCCATAGCCGATATTACCCCCTCTCAGGCCTATCTCGACAAGTTCGCCCCCCAATATGCCGCCGTGACCGAGTTTGTTGACCGCGAGATAGGCACCGCTCAGGGCACCTTCACCTCGCGCGACGCCTATTTCGGGCCCTCATCGTTCATGACCCTCGTTCATGACCTGCAGCTCGAAATCGCCGACGCCGAAATCTCCTTTGCCGCCCCCCTGAGCTTCGACGCCTCGATCAACGAAGGCACCGTGAGAATGAACGACATGTTCAATCTCTATAAATATGAGAACCTGCTCTACGCCATGGAGCTGTCGGGCCGTGAAATCAAGGATTATCTTGAGGAGAGCTACGGCATCTGGACCAATCAGATCTCCTCTCCCGACCAACACCTGCTGCTCTTTGCCGACGAAAACCCCACACCCGACAACAACCGCCTCAAAAACCCCTCCTATAACTTTGATTCGGCTGCCGGAATAATCTACACCGTAGATGTTACGAAGCCGAAGGGTAGCAAGGTCAACATCATCTCGATGCAGGACGGCACCCCCTTCGACCCCGACAGAAAATATCGCGTGGCAATCAACTCCTATCGCGGCAACGGCGGCGGCAACCTGCTCACCCGCGGCGCCGGCATAGAGCTCTCCGAACTTCCCTCGCGAATACTCTTCTCAACCGACAAAGACCTCCGTTATTACCTCATGGAAGCTATCCAGAAGAAGAAAACCATCTCTCCCCGCAAAGCCGACAACTGGAAGTTCATTCCCGAAAACATCGCCCGCCCCGCGGCTGTGGCCGACTCGATGCTGCTCTTCAGCGGAGGTATGTCGCGCCAGAAATAACCCCCCTCACAACTTATTCCCCTCCCCCTGATGTCACAAGAAACCAACACATCGGCCACTCCGCCCAATCCACCCGACGAGCTGATAGCACGGCTGCGCGAACCCTCCACCGCGCGACAGGCTTTTGGCGAGGTGATAAAACTCTATACCCGCCCGCTCTACTGGCAGATACGCCGCATGGTCAACAGCCATGACGACGCCAACGACCTGCTACAGAACACATTTCTCAAAGCCTGGACTTCGCTTGAGAATTTCCGCGGCGACGCCCGTCTCTCGACATGGCTCTATAAAATAGCCGTCAACGAGAGTCTCACCTTTCTGGAGCGCGAGCGCAAGCGCCTCAACATCTCAATCGACGATGAGGAGGCGCATATCCTCCACACCATCGAGTCCGATACCAACATCGACGGCAACCATCTCGCCCTCGAACTGCGCAAGGCCATAGCGGCTCTGCCCGAGAAACAGAGGCTGGTTTTCAACATGCGCTATTATGACGACATGAAATATGAGGATATGTCGCAGATTCTCGGCACCTCGGTAGGTGCGCTCAAAACCTCCTACCACCTGGCCGTCAAAAAGATAGAAGCCCACTTCAAAGACCTTGAATAACTTCTCTCCGCAACATCGCCACATATTTTCCAACCCCTTTAAACTTTTGGCCTCCCAAGCAGTCTAACAAATAAAAAAGCAACTCACCTCAAACTATATATACCCGCTATGAACAATCCACTTGAAAAAATCAACCGGAACACGGGCATGACAGTTCCCGATGATTTCTTCGATAACTTTGCCATCAATATGGCCGAGTCGCTGCCTCCTACCGAGTTTGAAGGCAAGCGCGAGGCTCCCGTTCGCCCCAAGACCCTCTGGACCAAGGTGCGCACTTATGTCTACATGGCCGCCATGTTTGCCGGCATTTGGCTGATGATGAATATGTTTACCTTGTTCTCACCGGTCAACACCCAACCTGTCGACGCAAGCAGTCAGCTCCTTGCCCGGCTGACCGAAAACACCACCTATGTCGACGACTACACCATGGATCAGATCAGCGACGATGACTTCTATGACGAGCTCTATCAGTCGGGATTTGACCCCGCTTCATTCAACTTTGATTGACAACCTCTCTAAACCCATAACCATTTTCAGCCAACGACCATGAAACATACCCTCATCTCGGCTCTCCTCATTCTGTTCTGCTCCATAGCCCTGTCGGCTCAGGACAATTCAAAGCAACCCGACCGCAAGCAGTGGCGCAAGGAAATGCAACAGCTCAAAGTTGACTTCATGGCCAAGGAGCTCAATCTCTCCGAGGCCCAGAAAAATGAGTTCGCGCCACTGCTCACCTCGATGGACAGCGAGCTTGAAAGCCTCTCCCACAATGTGCGCGAACAGGAGAAAGAGCTCAACCGCAAAGGTGAAGCTGCCACCGAAGCCGACTACCGCACCGTCTCCGAAGCCATGTTCGAGCTCAGGGGCAAGGAGAGCGAGGTTGAGAAAAACTACTACAAGAAGTTCTCAAAAATTCTCACTCCCCGTCAGCTTTTCAAATTCAAAAGCGCCGAACGCAACTTCATGAAGGTGCTGATGAACAAGCGCCCCAACGGCCCCGGCTCCAAACATTCCAACCGCCCCAACGGCGGCAATCACGGCAACAACCGCTGATTTCCCCCTCTCCTCACTATCTCAGGGCGGTAAATATCCTCACATATCAGTCTGCCTGTCGGCCCCTCAAGCCGACTCTTGGCGTTTATATTCACTTTATTTTCAGGCAGAGACATGAAGACATCCATTTTGCGCATATTCCTGCTTTTCACAATCTTATTCACATTCTCGACAATGGCCGGCTCAGCTGTCAACAAACCGGTGTTCTCCCAACCCCAAACCGTCATCAAGACCTCATCGGCCGAGATAGAGAAGGCTCTCGGGCGCCGTGACGTGCGCGCTGCCCTGAGGCCGCTCATCAACCTCGCTCTCGCTCAAAACGAAGTCAACAGCGACAGTATGCCCGCCATGCTGCAGCGCATCGACTCGATAGCGTCGCTGAGCTACATCGACCCGGTATCGCTTTCGTTGCTCGACCTGCTGCGCGCATCCATCTACAACGACATCTACCAGT
Organism: uncultured Bacteroides sp.; assembly: GCA_964384885.1. GTDB lineage: Bacteria > Bacteroidota > Bacteroidia > Bacteroidales > Muribaculaceae > Paramuribaculum. Next base: position 19,640 of record CAYLMR010000010.1, on the reverse strand, counting down.
CTCAGCGATATGCCATAGAGCAACGCCCCGACGCTCCGGCGGCGAGTGACGACTATTCGGTGTGGAGCACAGGGCAGTTTGAAGCGCGCATCCTCGGGCTGCTCAACAGCGCCATGGCTCAGCCCGAAGCGCTCAAGGCCGTGCCGACCAAAAAGGTTGCCGACCTCTTTACCCTCTCCGACCACGCCACGCTTTTCTACCCCTCGCTGCTCGACATTGTGGCCTTTAATTGCGCCGACATGGCCCGCGGCCTCGACACTCCCGACTCGCGGCGTGTGGCCAACGAATATATCGCCACCCTCAGACGCCTCGACTCCGATCAGCCCGCTCCAAGCATATTGGCCGACCTGTGGTTACTCAACGTCTCCTCCCGCTCCTCCGACAGCGAGCGCGCTGCCCTCTATGACTTGCTCGACAAATACAGCTCGACCCCCTTCCGCGGCGAAATCATCAGGGCCATAGGCAACATGACCTACCCCAAAGAGTCGATCACCGAAGCAAAAAAAATCTACGACATAGCCCGGAAGTTTGCGGCCTCCAACCCCTCTTATGTCAACATAGGGTGTATCAACAACATCCTCACCGACCTTTCGGGCAAAAGCATCTTCATCTCAGCCCCCAATATCGTTTATCCCGGCAACAACATCAAGATCCGCGCCACCTCACTCAACACACCTTCGGCCACAGTCACCCTCTACAGGGTCAACAAGCCGCTTGCCAACCGCAATGTCTCGAGCATTGATCTCAAGGAGATGACCGGCCAGCTGACTCAGGTAGCCTCCAAGGCGGTGAATTTCAGCGGCTCGGTGCCTTTTACCGACACCATTGATGTTGAGCTGACCATGCCCTCCGAGCCGGGCAATTTTGTGGCGGTAGTCACCGCTCCAGGCATGAAGCGCAACGACTATCCCCCCCTGATACGCAGCTCACGCCTCAGCCTCGTCATAATGGAATTTGGCGACTTCACCCCTCTGGTTATCGACCCCTTTACCGGTGAGCCGGTAAGCGGCGCCGGCGTAATGAGCTATGACTCTCAGGATAAATCTCAGCCTCTGGGCCCGCTCACCGACAGCCTCGGCATGACCGCGCCCGTAGGGGGCAATTCCAAGACCCTGCGCCTCTATCCGGTGAAGGGCGCCGACACATTCGCCCCTCTGATGTCGGTCTACAACGGCTACCGCAGCGAGCGCAACCCGCTCTGTGCCGAGGGCTTTACGGCGCTGCCTCTCTTCCGCCCCGGCGATAGGATGAAGTGGTGTGGCGTGGCCTATTACGCCCGCCCCGCCGGCTATGCCACAGCCGACGGAGTGACCCTCTACGCCCGCCTGTTTAACGCCAACAACCAGCAGGTCGACACCGCCACCGTTACCGCCGACCGCTATGGCCGGGTGGAGGGTGAATTTACCATTCCGCAGGGTGAGCTCACCGGGCGCTATTACATCGCCCTGTCAGAGTTGCCCGACGGCAGCAGCCTCACCGAAATTCCCTTTGAGGTGAGCGACTACAAGCTCCCCACATTCCATATCTCCACCGAGCCGGCTCAGACCCTCCCCTCGGGCGGCGTGGAGCTTTCAGGCACCGCGACCGGATATAACGGCGTGGCGGTTGCCGACGCCGCCGTGAGCGTCAATATCAGCGAACAGTTCTTCTGGTGGAGACGCCCGCAGGCCCCCTCCGACTTCACTCCGCTCACCCTCGCGACCGTAACCGACAGCGACGGGCGCTGGAAAGTCACCCTCCCCGCCGAAGCGGTGGCGCTCACCAACTCCCCCACCCCCTGTTTCAACGCCGCGATAACCGTCACCTCCCTCTCCGGCGAGTCTCAGAGCGCGTCGACAGTTTTCTCAAAGGGCAATCCCATGATGCTCATGCTCTCGATGCCTGAGAATCTATGTCTCGACAATCCCCGCATTGAGCTGCCCGTCAAGGTGGTCGACGCCCGCATGACTCCTCAGCCTGACCAAAAGGTGAGCTACACGCTCAGTCGCCTCGACTCCGAGGGCAACTATGTCAAGGTGTCGGAGGGCACGGTAATAACCCCCTCGGTAGAGGTTGACTGGAGCAATGTCGCCTCCGGCTCCTACCGCATAGAGGTAACCTATGGCGACGACACCCAAAGCGCTGAGTTTGTGGCCTACCGCACCACCGACACCGAGGCTCCATCGCCCGAGATAATATGGTGTCCCGCCCGCAGGCTTACCCTCGGCGCCGACAATTCAGCCACTCTGCTCTATTCCACAGCCGAAGATGATTCCTACCTGCTCTACACCCTCCATGACGATGAGAATATACTCGAGCGCCGCTGGATAAAGGTGTCAAAGGGTATGCACACCCTCCCCATCGTGGCGCCCCACGGCGTGACCGACCTCACCGCCACCATCATGATTGCCAAAAACATGCAGTCGAGAGTCATTGAGGTCAATCTCACCGCCGCGGTCAATCCCCGCGACCTCGTCATTAAGACCGAGTCGATGCGCAACCGCCTCCTGCCGGGTGCTTCGGAGACATGGACTTTCAGGGTGGAGAATCCGCTTGGAGTGCCGGTTCAGTCGGCCATGATGATAGATATGTGGAACATGGCTCTCTCATCGCTTGTGTCCCACAATCCCTCGCTCTATCTCCGCCCCCTTCCGGGCCGCAAGAATTTCTTGCTCATAACCGGTTCGCTCGGTTATCCCCTCGGCTACTCGATTTCAGCCGACAGGGGCCGCTACAGCCGCTGCAACAACATCGGTGTGCCCGAATGGGAGCTGTTTAACCTGTCGTTCAGGCCTCAGTCGCGCCTGTCGGGCGTAAGAATCCGCGGCGCTATGTATAAGTCAGCGGCCTTGGCCACCTCAGCCTCTCCGATGATGATGAACATGGCTGATATGGCTGCCAAAACCGAGATGGCCGAGTCCGAAGATGCCCTCGAAGAGGGAGCAGTCACAGCCGCCGGAAACTCCGACAACGGCTCGGCTGCTGCGCCGTCAGCACCCGAATTTGAATACCGCGACAGCGAGGTGGCATTAGGACTGTTCCGCCCCATGCTCATCACCGGTGCCGACGGTGTGCTCAACCTCGAGTTTACCGTGCCCGAGGCCAATGCCTCATGGTGTATGAAAGCATTTGCCTTTACCACCGATATGCGCCTTGCCTCGCTCGACTCAACCTTTGTGTCGGCCAAGCCGGTGATGGTCAAGCCCAACCTGCCCCGCTTCATGCGTCAGGGCGATTCGGCCACCGTGATCAGCGCCGTGACCAACACCACCGATTCCAAACTCAAAGCCGAGGTTGTGGTTGAGATCTTCAACCCCTCAACCGGTGAAATAACCTCATCGACCTCTACCACAATCACCCTCCCGCCATCGTCGACCGTTACCCTCAGCTCCGAGGTCAACGCGCCCGACAACAGCCCCCTGCTCGGATTCAGAATCAAGGCCACAGCCGCCAACTTCACCGACGGCGAGCAGAACATCATCGAGATTCTGCCCGCCTCCACCCCCGTGTTCACCTCTCAGAGCTTCTATCTCTCTCCCGAGTCAGCCGACCTGTCGGTCACCATTCCCTCGACCGAGGGGAGCGTAACCACTCTGGAATATTGCGAAAGCCCGATATGGTATGTCGTGACAGCCCTCCCCGGCCTCACCACCCAACCGCTCACCACCGCTCCCCGCGCCGCCGAAGCTATCTTCTCGGCAGCCGTGGCCGAGGGCATACTCCGCGCCAACCCCTCGATAGCCGACGCCCTGAAAGAATGGACCTCGTCGCCCGACAAATCTGAAGCGGCCCTCACCTCGCGCCTGCAGCAGAATGAGGAGCTCAAGACCCTCCTTCTCAAAGCCACTCCCTGGATGACCGACGCCCTGAGTCAGACCGAGCGGATGGAGCGCCTCGCCCTGCTGCTCGACCAATCCACCATCCGACAAACCTACTCCAAAGGTGTTGAGACCCTCTCTAAGCTCCTCACCCCCTCGGGAGGTTTGTGCTGGAACAGCTTTTTCTCCGAGCCGTCGCTGTGGGCCACCATGAGTGTGCTCGACATGATGGGTTCGCTTGAAAAACTCGGCTTTATGCCCGACATCGAAGGCCTCGACAAAATCATCACCTCGGCTCTAAGATATGCCGACAGCGAAAACATCGCGAGCTACAAGAAACACCCCGACTCAGACTTCTTCACCTACGCCCTGATGCGCAGCCGCTTTGCCTCGCCCAAACCCTCGGGCGAAGCCAAGGCCATCATCAGCCGCGAAGTATCGAAGGTAATAGCCCGGCGCGCCGACCTCACGCTCAAGGAGATGGCTCCCGCCACCCTGCTGCTCGAATATAACGGCAAGAACGCCGAGGCCCGCGCCATAACGGCCGACATGACCCAGTTCACCCAGTCCTCGCCCGAGAAAGGCACATGGTTCCCCTCGATCGAAAACAGCGCGTGGGGCTATCTGAGCTACACCGCCGAGGCTCTCACCGCCTTTGCCTCCGTCGACCCCCAAAGCCCTGTCACCGCAGGTCTGCGCCAATGGCTAATACTGCAGAAACAGGCCACCGAATGGGGCGAAAGCGCCGGCGCAACTCAATTGATAGCCTCGATCATAGGCTCGTCGCCGAGCACCGTCACCCCTGCCCAAGGCTCTAAGATAACCCTCAACGGCAAGCAGCTCAGCCTCTCGCCCCTCGATCGCACCCTCGGCTACTACCGCACCACCCTGCCCGCCTCCAACCGCAAATCAACCCTCAAGGTGAGCCGCAAGGGGGATTCTCCCGCCTGGGGCAGCCTCGTGACCCGCTCAGTCGCTCCCCTCCGCGAGGTTAAAGCCGAGTCAACCCCCGACCTCTCGATCGAGAAGTCAATCATCCTGCCCGAGGGCGCCGACACCCTCACCGCCGGAATGAAAGTCACCGTGAGACTCGTCATCAAGACAGGCCGCAACCTCAACTATGTCACCATCAGCGACAACCGCGCCGCCTGTTTCGAGCCGGTCAATCAGATTCCCGCCCCGGTGTGGCAGGACGGCGTGTGCTTCTACACCGAAAACCGCGACGCCGTGACCAACATCTTTATCGACACGATGCCCAAAGGCACCTATGTGCTCACCTATCCCCTGTGGGTCAACAACGCCGGCAGCTTCACCACCGGCATAGCCACCGCCCAAAGCCAGTATGAGCCGGCCATCACAGCTCACACCGGCGCCGAAATCATCAATGTCAATCCACTGAAATAAAACATTTTTTCCGATATGTCAGTCAACAAAGTCATACTTGTAGGCAATGTGGGTCAGGACCCCAGAGTAAGGATAGTGCAGACCCGCACAGTGGCCGAGTTTTCGCTTGCCACCACCGACCGCGCCTATCGCAACGCCCAGGGCGTGGAGATGCCCGAGCGCACCGAATGGCACAACATTGTGATGTGGGACCGCCTCGCCGAGACCGCCGAGCGCTATGTGCGCAAGGGCACCAAACTCTTTATTGAAGGGAAGTTGCGCACCCGCGTGTGGGAGGACCGCAACGCCATAAAGCGCAATATCACCGAGATTGTGGTCGACAACTTCGACATCCTTTCGCGCCCCGATCCGGCAAAGCAGGGTTGATTTTTCGGCACAAATATGTGATAAATCCCCGTTTTCTACGTCTTATATAAGTACCGCTCCCCCGGGAGTATGGTTTCAGAGATAATTCAATCATTTCAACTATTATGATAACCAAACGTTTACATTTTCTCAAAGGGATTCTATCCCTCCTGCTGCTCATGACCGTTTTCACCGGTCGCTCGCAGCAGATGCCTCAGATTCCCGCCCTGCCTGTCGACACCGGAGTTGTGACAGGACAGCTGCCCAACGGACTGACCTACTATATCCGTCACAACAACAACCCCAAAGGGCAGGCCGATTTCTATATCGCCCAGCGCGTGGGCTCGATGCTCGAAGAGGACAACCAGCGCGGTCTGGCTCACTTTCTCGAGCACATGTGCTTTAACGGCACCACCCATTTCCCCGGCAAGTCGCTCATACAGTGGCTTGAGAGCGTGGGTGTGAAGTTTGGCTACAACCTCAATGCCTACACCTATATGGACGAGACCGTCTATAACATCTCTAATGTGCCGGTGGCCAGAGAGAGTGTGCAGGACAGCTGTCTGCTCATTCTCCACGACTGGGCCGACGACCTTCTGCTCGAAGATGAGGAGATCGACGCCGAGCGTGCCGTTATCCACGAGGAATGGCGCAAGAACAACGTGGGCCAGATGAGAATACTCGAAGCTCTCCTTCCCACCATCTACCCCAACTCGCGCTACGGCTACCGCCTCCCCATCGGCACTATGGAGGTAGTCGACAACTTCCCCTACCAGGCTCTGAGAGACTACTACGAGCGCTGGTATCGCCCCGACCAGCAGGCCGTGATAGTGGTGGGCGACATCGACCCCGCCCGCATCGAGGCTAAAATCAAGGAGATGTTTGCCGACATTGAAATGCCCGCCAACGCTCCCGAGCGCATCTACTTTGACGTTGACGACACCCCCGGCACCATCTATGCCATCGGCCATGACAAGGAGCAGCCCGTAGCTGTGGCCCAGCTCATGTTTAAGTCCGACCGTATGCCTGCCGCCATGCGCCTTTCGCAGATGAGCTATGCCCAGAGCTATATGGAGGGTATGATTGCCGCCATGCTCAACGACCGCTTCGGCGACATCACCTCAAAGGCCGACGCTCCTTTCGGTCAGGCCTCGGTTGACTTCGGCGATTTTCTCCTTGCCAAGACCAAAGACGCCATGACCCTCGCCGTGCTCGCCAAAGACCCCAAAGACCCCGTCACCCCTCTTGCCGCCGCCTATCGCGAACTGCTCAGAGCTTCACGCGGAGGTTTCACCCAGAGCGAATATGACCGCGCAAAAGCCAATTTCCTCTCCAACATCGAGACTGCCTATAACAACCGCAACTCGCGCCGCAATGAGGAATTTGTCAACAAATATGTGAGACACTTCCTCGACTCGATAGCCATTCCCGACATCGACACCGAATATCAGATCATGAAGATGTGTGCCGACATGATTCCCCTTGCCGCTATCAATCAGGCTATGGGCATGACTGTCACCCCCGACAACCGCGTGCTGCTCGCCCTTCTGCCCGATAATGCCGAGGGCGTTTATCCCGAGCCGTCACAGTTTGCCGAAGCGCTTGCCGCTGTCGACGCCGAGACTATCGAGCCGCTTGTCGACACCATGAGGGAAGACCCCCTCGTGACCTCTCTCGCCGCTCCCGGCAAGATTGTCAGCGAAACCGCCGATGAGGCGCTCGGAACCGTTACATGGCAGCTCAGCAACGGCGCCAAAGTGGTGATCAAGACCACCGACTTCAAGGACGACGAAATTCAGTTTGAGGCCGACGCTCCCTTCGGCACCTCCAACTTCATTGAGCATAGCAGCGACGCCGTGACCGTGCTCCCCCTCTATCTCAAGGCTATGGGTCTCGGCGATTACAGCAACTCCGACCTCTCGAAATATCTTGCCGGCAAGCAGGTTGACATCAACCTCGTGCCTCAGATGTATTACACCACCCTCGAAGGCAGCTCAAACGTCAAGGACCTCCCCATGCTCATGGAGCTGATCTACATGACCATGACAGCCGTTAACTTCCCTGCCGAGGAGTTTGAGGCCACCCGCACCACCTATAGCTCGGTGCTCCGCAATCAGGAAAACAATCCCCAGTATATATTCCAGAAGAGCGTATATAAATCGATCTTCAACAGCCCCGACCTCATCAAGGTAGCCTCGGCCGAAATCGTTGAGAAAGTTGACCGCGAAGCCGTTGTAAGCCTCGCCCGCAGCCTCACCGCCAACGCCGCTCCCTTTACCTTTGTGTTTGTCGGCAATGTCGACACCGAGGTTCTCCGCCCCCTCGTGGAGAAATATATCGCTTCGCTCCCCTCGTTGGCCGAAGCTCCCCGCAAGGTCATCCCCGAGGGCATTCTCATGAAAGCAGGCGACAAGGTAGACACCTACACCACCCCCATGGAGACTCCCCAGACCTTTGTCTACTTCCTTAACTGGGGCAGCGAAGAGGCCTTCCCCTTCTCGACCCTCAACAGTCAGCTCGCCTCAATCGCCGGCCAGATTCTCTCGACACGCCTCATCGACATCGTGAGAGAAAAAGAGGGCGCCGTCTACTCAATCTCCGCCTCCGGACACCTGGGCCGCATCAACCCGCAGCCCCTCACCCTCGAATCAGCCTTCCCCATGAAGCCCGAGATGAAAGATAAGGTTGTGTCGATTCTTCAGGAGCAGATGAAGGAGCTCGCCAAAAATGTTACCCCCGAGGAGCTTGCCAAAGTCAAGGAATTTATGGTGAAGAACTACCATGAGACCTACGAGACCAACTCCGGTTGGATCTCGCTCCTCTCGGGCATGGCCCTCAGAGATGTCAACACCTACAGCGACTATCTCGACACCCTCAGCTCAATCACCCCCGAAATGGTCGCCGCCTACGCCCAAAAGCTCGTCGACCAACACAACTGCCACATCATCACCCTCGACCCCGCCAACTAATCTCCCCTTTCTTTCCCTTAAAAAATAGTCGGACAGGCCTTACAACTGCCCGACTATTTTTTTACTAATGAATCAAATGAGTAGTTTCATCAGCTAATTTACCTAAGTTAATTAATTTCACTGTATTATCATAAAAATTTGCAAATTTGAAAATAACATATTACTTTTGCCTCGCATATCGCCAACCAAAGCCCAATTTGGATTAAGTAGTGGTGTGCAGACATATTATTTAAGAGCGTTTATCATGACGCAAACTTGGCCTTTCGGAATCTCGCAAGTTCTAATCTCAGTCAAGGATGTGGCAGCGGTAGATGCCTTTCGAGTATGGTAAATTATGGATTACCGCCACAGTGATGTGGTGGGTAGTGATATATTATCATACAGCGTGAGGCTTCGGCGTTGCTCTTTCTACTGAGATGGGCAAATGCGAGAGCCTCGAAAAGCGGAGAGAGCAACGGATAACAGGCTTTCACGCTCTTTTTTTAATCGTGCGGAAAAGAAAGCCACCGTACCTAAAAATATATTAATGCAACGAGTTATTACAGTTCTATTTGCGATTATTCTTTTCGCTCATTACGCATGGGGGTATGTTGAGTCTTCGGTACACATTAGTGTCACTGTACCATCTACAACAAAACTCGAACTTCCAGATCCCGCTAAAGGATATATTGATTATTCTAAGTGGACTTGCGATAATGCCAATATCACAATGTCGACAATGGTTGGCGTAGCTTGGATAACAATTAATAAAAGTTTTACCGGAGAAGCTCAAGTTCAATGTCTTTATGTTGCCAAATGGTATGATGACCGCGGGTTTACACAAAGTACTACTTATCTTCGGACTTTCTATATTTCTTGTAACTCTACAGGCTCTGATCCTAATAATACCATTTCAATCAAACCGAATGGAGGAGAAATAAATCGCGGTACTCTCATAAGTATATCCTCGAGTAATAAGAATGCTAAAATATATTATACAACTGATGGCACTGTTCCAACATCACAAAGTAAAAAATACACTAGTGAACTTGTATATAATGGTTTTCAAACTCTTAAAGCGATTTCTATATTATCTGATGGAACAACAAGTAGTATCGCATATGCCGACTTCTCAATTAAGACCTCAAACCTTGTAAACTTCCAATCTTTGGAGGGGGTATCTATCGTAGGTACTATAGAGGGCAAAGATATTTATCTTGGGGAAGGTCCCTATTATCCTTGCATAGATGAAAATTATAGAGGAAATTTAACAATTCCCGAAAGTATAGAGTCGAGAATAATATCGGGAGCCTCTAAGCATGCTTTCTATGGTTGTAAATTGGAAAAAGTCGTCCTCCCTGAAAAATTAGCATATATATCTTCAGAAGCTTTTTATTTAGCTACCATAAAGACTCTTTTTCTTAAATGCCCTGATAATGTTACCATAAAATCTGAGGCTTTTCTCCTTGATAACGTAAATGAATTATATTCCTTTTCCTCAAACCCTATCAATATTGCAAATCAAGCCTTTAGTAGTACAACTTATAAATACTGCACATTATATGTTCCAATCGGCACCAGAGCATTATATCGTTCAAAAAAAGGTTGGGAAAATTTTTCCAAAATTGTAGAGTTCGATCCTTCTGAATTTTCTTCAATAACTCCAATTGTAGATACTCTGACCAACGAAGGAGAAGAATACTACTCCTTGCAAGGCATTAAAGTCGACAAACCTGATAAGGGTTTGTATATAAGAGTAAAAAACGGAGTAAAGGAAAAGGTATTAATAAAATAATTGCATTAATATATCATACTATTCAATTGTATAAGAATGGCTTTGCAAAATTAGCACAGCCTATCTTATACAATTGATTCCTTTTTGTAATAAATAGTTACACTTCATTAGGTTGTAATTTATAGTTAATAAAAACAACAACATAAGAATGGCGGCATAATTTTGTCCTAAAATTTAGGACAAAAATTAGCAAAAGCGTCCTAAAATTTAGGACAGAAATTAGTATATTTGTCCCCAAATTTAGGACACTATGGATAAGCTCTATTTAAAATCTCAGATAGCGATGCGTCAGGCGGAGTTTCCCACCGACCTGAAAAGCCGTGAAAATCCCTTACTGATAGGGATTGATAAGATCATCACTATACCGGGCGTGAGGCGGTGTGGCAAATCTTCAAAGATGGAGGCTGTGGTCAACAAACTTCTTCAACAAGGGGTTGACCGCAAAAGGATTCTATGGGTGAGCTTCGATGATGAGCGGTTGGTGACAATGACGTCCGACGAGCTTGATCAGATAATCGAGGCCTACAGAGAGATGTATCCGGAGATAGAGATGAGCGGGGTGTATATGTTTTTTGATGAGATACAGCTCATTGACAAATGGGAGTATTTTGTGATGAGGCTCTTCAAGCACTACACCAAAAACATCTGCATCAGCGGCAGCAATGCCTCTATGCTCAGCACAGAGCTTAAATCAGCCCTGAGAGGATGGCCCGAGGAGGAAGAGACAATGCCTCTTTCATTCAGGGAATATTGTGGGTTTAAGGGCATTGACACCGACAGCTGGAATGAAAACGATCTGGCCAGGATACGCAATGCCTTTATCGACTATAACAATGAGGGCGGTTTTCCCGAAGTAGTATTAACCGACAATCCTCTGCGTAAAACAAAAATACTGCAAACCTATTTCGACACGATGTTGCTTAAGGATCTGGCCGAGCACTACGGGTTGTCAAATGTCGAGGTGCTGAGATATTTCCTTAAAAGGATAATGGACAATCTCACCAAACCCACATCAATAAGAGCAATACATGGCGATCTGAAGTCGCGCGGCCTGAAAATCAGCAAAGACACCCTTTATGAGTGGGCAGCCCATGCCTGCGACATCTTTATGTTTGTGCGTGTGGCCAACTACAGCAAGTCGCTCCAAAAGGTTGAAAGCTCCCAACCGAAATATTATTGCATAGACAACGGCCTGAGAAATGCAGTGCTGCTACCGCAAAGCAATGATGATGGTAAAAAGCTTGAAAATACGGTTTTTCTCGAACTCTATCGCCAGCGCACACCCTCCGACAATATATATTATTATCAAGGAAAGGGGGAATGTGACTTTGTAGTTCAGAGAGGCATTGAGATAGAAAAACTGATACAGGTAACATGGGATATGACCAATCCCGAGACCCGCAGGAGGGAAATTGCAGGACTTCTGGAAGCCTCCGAAGCTACCGGGTGTGATAATCTCTATATCATCACCTCTGACAGTCAGGAAGAAATCACCACCGATAGCGGAAAAACAATCCTTGTCATCCCGGCTTGGAGATGGCTCCTCAATAAATAGAGCTAATCAGCCTAATTAGTTGATTTATAAGGCTTATGGGGCTTATAGGGCCTATATGATCAGATAGCAAAATGCGTCGCGCTGCAGGAAGCAGGGCGACGCATTTCGTATGGGCCACATCAAAGGATGCGATGAAACTCCGAATGACAGGATTTGAGTGCTCACCGGCCTTTGTAATCCTCCGGGCGGGAATCCCGCCATCCCCTTACGGGGTCGAGGCCCGCCATTGGCCGGCTATGCTTGTCTCGGTATTTCATATATATTTGATGAGTTTCCCAATCAACTTTGATGTGGTATGGCTCTGAAAGCCTCATCCTCGGGGGAGGGAGGCTGAAAACTCTCTTGTTTTCTTATTCAACACAAAGTTAGCAAGAGTGGTTTATTCCTCCAAACTTTTTTAATCTTTTTTTATCAGAGTGTCGGTTGATTTTTCCTAACTTTGTGACGCAGCCCGGATGGCTGCACAATGATAATCTCACTTTCTATCAATCTGAATTTATGAGCAGCAACAGTTTATCAAGCTTCGCCGACTCGGCAACAGCTCAACGCAACGCTTCCGCCCGCCTGGCCTGGGTGGATATACTGAGGGTATTGGCCTGTGTGATGGTGGTGGTGTCGCACGCCTGCGACGCCTTTGTGGGTCAGTTTGACGCCGACCGCACCATGTTTCTCACCGGCGTGACGATAGGCTCGCTGATGCGCCCGAGCGTGCCGCTGTTTGTGATGATGACGGCCATACTGATCATGCCCCTCAAACCGGGCACCGGTCTCGGCGCTTTCTACCGCCGCCGCATAGGGCGCATAATAGTGCCGCTGATATTCTGGTCGCTGGCCCTGCCGCTGCTGATATATTTCTACTTCAACTCGCCGATGGGAGAGATCTCGGCCACGCCGCTTGTCGACATCACCGGCTACACCCCGGGCCAGTTGGGCCAGAGGCTCTGGAACTGGGTGTTTAACTTCAATTTCGACACTATCCCCCTGTGGTATCTCTACATGCTGGTGGGCATCTATCTCATCATTCCGGTGATCGACGGTTGGGTCAACAGCGCCTCAAAGCGGGATATGCAGATATTTCTGTGGGTGTGGGCGATAACCCTGCTGCTCCCCTACCTTCGCCTCGCCGCCCCGCTGATAGGCTACACCGGCAACTACGGCAACCTCGGCCTCTTGGGCGAATGTGACTGGAACCCCTACGGCACCTTCTATTATGTGTCGGGCTTCATAGGCTATGTTGTGCTGGCGCGCTATCTGGTGAGATTTCCGCTTGATTGGAGCAACGCCAAGATGTGTGCTATCCTTCTGCCGATGTTCCTCTCGGGCTATGCCGTCACCTTAGGCGGCTATGTGTTGTTTCAGTCCTATTTCCCGGGCGACTACGCCTATCTCGAGATAGTGTGGTATTTCTGCGGCATAAACGTGGTGATGATGACCTTCCCGATGATAGCTTTCATGCAGCGTGTCGCCACCAAGACCGCGCCCCAATGGGTGACTCAGCTCGCGGGCCTGACTTTCGGCATCTATCTGTGTCACTATCTGTTTGAGTTCATAGGCTATGACCTTATGAACATTCCCGGCCTCACGCCCACCCTGAGGATTATCGGCGCGGCGCTCTTCAGCTTCGTGGCTGCCGCAATAGTGACCCGGCTCTTTAAGCTCACCCGCCCCACAAGCCGCCTCGTCAGCTGACGGGCGGCTGCGGGAGGTAGAAGGGAGATTAATGCTCGTGGCCGTGGTCATGGCTGTGCTCCTCACCATAACCGCCGGTGTCGATATGGTTTTCGAGTTCGTGGCTGTGGTTGTGGTCGTGGGTTCCGCCGAAGGTGTAGCTCACGGCAAGGCGCAAGGTTCTTCCGCCCGACCATTTGCCTATCGACTGGGTGTAGCCCGAGCCATAGAGAATTTCGCGCGACTCCTTTGAATTGAAAATATCCTTGCATATCAGCGACACCCCCCATGCACCTATGTTCTTGCGCAGGGCCGCCTCGACATCCCAGTCAGAGCGTATGGCGCCCTGAGCCATGACACGGCGCGAGTTATAGCGGCCTGTGGTCTGGAAGGTCATGTTCCACGGCAGGTTGACCGACGCCATGCAGCTCAGCTCGGCCACGAGGCGGTTCTGACGGCGCCCGGAGATGCTGAAATAGCTGTCGTGCATGGGATATTCGGTGTGCCACGCCTTGAGGTGGCTGTTATAGAGGTTGAGGGTGGTGGTGAGGGTGAGACGACGGAAGAGACTGTTGCGCGAGATGATTTCCACGCCGGTGTTGACCATGTTGCCCACATTGGCGTGGCCGTAATACATGGTGTTGACATCGGGGTCGGAAGCCATCGGAGCGAGGAAGCTGATGTGGCTTATCATGTCGGTGCTTGAGCGCATATAGCCTGACACCGAGAGGGTGTGGTCGCTCCAGTTTCTGAGATATGACAGCTCGACAGCGTTGCTGTATTCGGGCAGCAGTTCGGGGTTGCCGAGATGCACCTCCGAGGGGTCGGCGATATTCTCAAAGGTGTTGAGCTGCGGGCCGAAGGGGCGGCGAATGCGGCGCGAATAGTTGAGTTTCAGTTCATTGCCACGGTCGATTGTCCACCCCAACGATGCCGAGGGGAAGAGGGCGAAGTCGTTGTTCTTAAACTGAGGCACATCGCCGTCGCTCATTCCGTAGCCGAGCGAGCGGGTTCTCACCTGCCACGCCTCGCCGCGCAGTCCGGCCGAGAATGAGAGCTGATTTCGCGAGCCCGAGAAATTGAGATAGAGGGCGGTGATGTCGGTGTTATATTTAAACCGGTTGTAGAGCGAGTTGAGCGGCAGAAGATTGTCGGCCTCAGAGCCTGAGGAATAGGAGGCAGGGCTGTTTTCGTGATTGTAGTTGCCCTTATATCCCGCTTCGAGGCGCAGCCAGTCGAGCAGGTCGTTTGAATAGTCAACGGCTGCCTCCCAGTTGCTTATCTTCATGTTCTGACGCTGTCCCAGCCATGACGACAGCAGCGAGCCGTCAGCCATGGTTTCGTTTTCATGCGACAGATTTTCATTTTTTCCGCGCCAGAAGTTGTAGCTCACATTCATGTCAAGCGACTGACGCTCTGAGAAATGATGGGTAAAGCCGGCGAGGATATTGAGGCCGCCGTTGTTGCCCGACTCCTTCATGTGGTTATCGTTGCGCACCCACAGGCCCGGAAGGTTGCTCAGGTGGGTGTGGTCCACCTTGCCGCTCTTGTCGCCGAGGCTGCCGATGGCGCTGAGATAGAAGCGGCTCCTGTCGGAGAGGTTGTAGTTGGTGCCGAGGCGCAGGAACACGCTCCGCTCATGGCGGCGGCTCTTGCCGCGCGAGTTGAGATAGGAGCCGTCGTCATAGGCGCGCCGGGAGTCCACGCCGCCGGGGGTGTGACCCGACTTGAGACCCAGACCGGCAAACGACTCAAATTTACCCTCGTTATAGTTGATGTTGAAACCGGCATTGACGCTGCCGCGGGTGTCGACATTGGCGTCGGCGTTGCCGAAATAACCGTGCTGATGATTCTCCTTGAGTCGGATATTGATAATGCCGGCGGTGCCCTCGGTGGAGTGTTTCGACGAGGGGTTGGTCATCACCTCGATGCTTTCGATCGACTCAGCGGGAATCTGCCGCAGTATCTGGGCGCGGTTGTCGGCGTTCATGCCCATCTCCTTGCCGTTGATCCACACCATCACGTCAGATTTGCCGCGCAGCGAAATCTCCCCCTCGGCATTGACGTCGACCGACGGCACGGCGGCAAGCAGCTCATCGGCCGAGGCGCCCGACGAAGCGATGTTTGAGCTGACGTTAAACACCCTCCGCTCGGCATTGACCGACATCTGGCTTTTCTCGCCCGTGACCACCACCTCGCTGAGCAGCTTGGTGTCGTCGGCGAGCTCTATCTTGCCGAGGCTGATATTCGAGTCGCCCACGGTAACCTCACGCTCCTGGGTCACGCTGCCGACCTGGCTCACCCTCACGAGATATTTTCCCGAGGGCACATCGGCGATAACAAACTCTCCCTTTTCGTCGGTCACTGTGCCGAGCGGAAGAATTTGGCCGGTCGCGACATTCACCAACCTCACGCTCACAAAGTCGATCGGTTGGGCAGTGGTTTTGTTAAACACCGAGCCGGAGATATTGCCGTCGGCCAACATGCTGCCTGTCAGCAACATCATGGCGGCAGATGATATGAGTAATCTTTTCATGACAGTATGTTTCAAATTCATACCGCAAAATTACTCACTCCCTCCCGCAATCAGGTTGCAAAAACCCTCCCCAAATACTTATCCCTACATTAAAGCCCTAATTATCTAACAATAACCCCCTCACTTACAACTATCCTTAAGATAATAAATATCTTTTTCAGGAAACAACAGCGATCGTGCCGCACTTTTAATCTTAAAGCTATAAGTATCTCCACCTGATTGACGACAGAGAAGTAAATCGACAGTTATCTGCCCTTGGTCGAGAAGAACATCGAATTGAGACGGAATTGGATTTTTGGTGTGCAAAATTTCCGTACATCGAAAATATTCACGATGATTTTCTATTTTAGTTTCAACATCAATCCAAAATGTTTCTCTATGCTTGGTAAGTAAGCGATCATGTAAATTTACCAGACGCCAAGCAGCGACATCGTCAATCTTTTTAAATGATCCATCTTCCAATGGTATTTGGGCAAACTCATCAGCTTCAAGTATTCCGATTTGAGGAAGAAGCATGAGACCAAGTCCCTGTTGATTAGGTCGATTTGCATAAAGAGTAACATGAAGGGATTTATGATTGTAACCTTTCGGTAAGTAACCATATTTATCCACTATAGCACGTCCACTCTTTAGTTTACTAATTCCCCACTCCGGAGATTGTGTGAACAAAGTATTGCGCACACGAGAAGCTTCGCGGTGACTTTTTAGCTCTATCCCTTTATAGTCAGGAGCTTTAGACGGATTCATTTCAATTCCCAAATTAGCTTCAACCGCTCTTCCGATACCGGTATCTGCAAGTATTTCAGCGGGCATCCAATCAGTCATTCTTTCCTTTATCAAACCGAGCAGTTCATCGCTGACGGAACTCTTAAACCTTGATATTTCTTTTATTACATCTTTTAAAGGAGTATCAACAGGAGAATAACAAACTCTAGGAATGTCTATGACAGAAAGATTAACTGCATACAACACATCATTATGGGCAATCAGAGCAAATATATCATTTGCATGAAGGAACTCAAAATCTCGCACTTTACCGACCCAAAGACGTGGATCCCCTTTCTTGGTAACAGGTCGATACAATGAAGTCCCTGTAAGATAGCGGGTTGCTTCGGTCAGGATATAAGTATCAATAATCCGCTTATGCTCCGGGCCTTGCATCTGCAATTCATAGTCATGCACCCCTTTCTCCTTGAAATAAGCACGTACCGGTGCAGTTGCATCCAAAATACTCTTCCTGAGACCGGTTTCAGTGACTTGTATGGTAGCAAATTCTATTTGTCTGTCAACCAGAAACTTTACATTTTTGGCCTCAAATGAACTATAAGGGCGCATGTGTATCATAGTAGCCTATTTGATATGGGTGAGAATAGTATTAGCAATAGCACGTGCCATCAAGGGAGGCACAGCGTTGCCAACGAGAGTATATTGAGGAATTTCAGACTTACGTTTGTTACCTCCGGTTTGTCGCTTACCTTGGAAAACAAAAGAATCATCAAAGGACTGCAAACGCGCCATTTCCCTAACGGTCATTGCACGGTGAGCAGCATAATGGATGAAATCATCAGGCATAGTTACAACTGTTGGACTTTGACCTGTAGGGTTTAGAACAGTATAATTCCGTTTATTTGAGTCAAGGCCTAATTTTGAAAGTTCATATTTACAATCCGAATCATAAACTCCATGTTTAGCAATAATTGAGAGCCGTAGCTTTACATCTTTGCTCTGTGAACTTGTCTGATGATTATACAATGCCATTGGCTCACAGAATAAGTTATTATTCAGATCTTCAAGGGAACGCACATAGAATGGTTCACAACTGAATGTGAAGCGGTGACTCAAACGACCCAACTTTGACCAATCAGCGAATGTATGCGAGTCTGATGATTCCGAAAGAGGACCCTGCGCTTCACGAGTGCGAATCAAATGTTCATATTCCTCTACAATTCTATATTCGCCATACTCTCTTTCTACACTTCCATTACCAATAGAATCAAGATCATGGATAGCCTCATAAACAGTTACTCTTTCTTCAGGTTTAACCGTTGCGGGAATCCTGTCAATTAAGTCCTGATCTTTACGACATCCAATAAACAGAACCCTTTCACGATTCTGAGGAACGCCATAATCAGAAGATAACACAACAATAGGTGAATCAATCCGATAAAGTCTGATAGCACCGAGTTGCTCATTGAACTCTTGTGCGCCATTTATCTTATTGGCATAACCCTTAATTATATCAAAGGTTTCGTCAAGCGAATAAGAGTATAATTTTATCATCTCCCTAAATTCCACAACCTCATTCGATGAATTTTCAAACTCATCGAATGAATCAATTGCCGATAATATGGTATTGATTATTGTAGAATCATCAATTAAAGAAAGAAAACTATTAAAGCCGTTGACAAAGAAGTCATTATCAATATCCGCATTAGTTTTCTCGTTGATAACGGCAGCCGTTATAGCATTTCTTTCATCAGTATGACGCAGAAGATTAAGACCATGTCTTATTGATGAAATATAGATGTTGGATTTGCTGAGCCTATATTCGATTTTCCTCGTAATCGACTTAAATTGATTGTCAAGATATGAAAAAAAGTTATCTCTTGATATAAGCGCTTTTTTTTCATCAGCAACCTCTATATTCACCTTTGCCAAGATACAGTTTTTCACAAAAGCTGATGCCGTTTGGTCAAGTAAGCCGTTAAGGTAAATCAAGAAATCCGGAATATTTGAATCATCAATTATTGAGCGTATTTCTCTCAAAATTGCATCCTTAAATCTTCCTTTATCCTTAGTCAGGAGTCCTTTAACATTCTCCATAACAAAATATTTTGGACGGAGTACGCGAATAACATCAAGATAATGAAGAAAAAGATTATCTCTTTTATCAAATCGCTTACGCCGACCTGAAAGACTGAAAGACTGACAGCTCGGCCCCCCTGTAACAACATCAATTTCCTGCCCATCAAGCGCTTTGAGAAGACGAGGAATAAAATTGGGGGACATAATGTCCTCAGTAAGGAACTTGGTATCAAGTCCAAGCTGATTATTATATCTTACTGTATGAGTTAACTCACAATTCTCATTAATATCACTGGCAAGTATAAATTTAAAATACTTGTCATCTGTGAAGGCCTGAAGAAAGCCCTCACTAATACCACCTGCCCCGGCAAAAAGATCGAGGAAAGTTATGGCTGTTCTACCTTTGAGAAATTCTTTTCTCTCAGACATTGGCTTAATATAGTGAAATTTCTTCCAAGCAGACGGCAGACAGGAAGCTTTAACGCACACGCATACACATTTGCTTAAGCACAAGCCCTGTTTCCGGCTACAAGGAAGTTCTTTAATATACTTTAAATACGGCATTTAGAGCATTATACACTCTTAAAAAGTGTACCTACTCAATTAAATGCAAAATTAAACATTTTTATTGAGATTTTGGCAATTTGGTTCAACGTATTATGAAATAATCATACTAAACTGTATCTGTTAAAGACTCTAATCAATGGCCCGAAATTATATAAAAAGGCTGATGGCGGCGGAGTTGCTCCGGCCGTCGGCCATCAGTCTTTATATATCAAAAATCAGT
>CAYLMR010000009.1:0-35705 GCA_964384885.1 uncultured Bacteroides sp. | reverse complement strand
TTAAAATCGGGGATTTTAACGATTAAATTACGCTGCAAAGGTAAAAGCCCGTACATTGCGGGCGGAACGACGGGCGGGCGCCGGCCCCCCACCTATATCTAAACAGAGCCGCGAAACCAGGGAGTTTCGCGGCTCTGTTTAGGTTAGCCGGAAATATCCGGCTCTATTTTTCAAATAGTTATTATTCAGCGGGAGCAGCTTCAACAGCACCCTCTACAACAACGGTGGTATCGTTGGTGAGTGAATCAACAACTTCAGCAGCTTCAACTACTTCAGTAACTTCTTCAACGGGTTCAGCTTCAGTAGCTTCGGTGTTTTCAGCAGCCTTCTGGTTGCAAGCAGCAAAAGCAACAGCTACGCATACAGCGGCAGCAGCGCAAAAAAGATTCTTTTTCATAATCTTGAAATGTTTGTTTATTATTTAATATGTTATGATTTTCCTCTTGAAAGATTGGCATATTCCTCTCTAATGATTGGCATATACCGAAAAGGCGCGGCAAAATTACTATATATTTTTATGTCCTACAACATATTTTATTAGTTTTTTTGCCCGAAACGTCAGTTTTAACTTTTTAGGATGTTAATTTTAAGGATTTTCACTACTTTTGCACTCCCTCATAAGATATTCCGACTATGAAAATTGTGATTCAGCGTTGTTCGCGCGCCTCTGTGAGTGTTGATAATAAGCTCGTTTCATCGATCGGAGCGGGCATGATGGTGCTCGTGGGCGTGGCTGTGGGCGACACCGATCAGGATGCCCTCAAGCTCGCAGCCAAAACCGCTTCACTGCGCATCTTCAACGACTCCGACAATGTGATGAATCTCTCGGTCAAAGACACCGGTGGTGAAATCTTGGCCGTGAGTCAGTTTACCCTGCTTGCCTCCACGCGCCGCGGCAACAGGCCGAGCTATGTCAACGCCGCCGGCCATGAACTCGCCACCCGCCTCTATGATCTCTATTGCGAGCAGCTCGGTCAGCTCACCGGCCGGGAGGTGAAAAAAGGCATTTTCGGCGCCGACATGCAGGTCGAGCTCATCAACGACGGCCCCGTGACCATAGTTATCGACACCGCCGACCCCCGCTGAGAGTTACTTTCCCCTTAGCTTCACGCTAAAGAGAAACGAAGTTATCCTCCAGCGGTTAAACACCTGAGTGGCCAGCCACCACGGCACCGCCACGCCCGCACTTATTATGATAAAGGCGCCTATCCATGCCGTGAGCAACTGCGGCGAATAGTCAAACCAGTGAATCTTTGAGAGTACGCCCTTGGCAAAGCCCTGAAATGTGGTGTGAAGCAGATAGATGATATATGAAGCTCCGGCCACCGAATAGCTCATGCTGAGCAGACGCCTGGAAGCTTTCATCCGCCACAAATAGGCCAGGGTCATACACATTGCAATGCCCGAAATATTGACAACAAGGGTAAGGATAGCCTTTCCCGTCGGCCCGGCACTCTCTCCCGCGCCGGCCACGAGCAGCCACGCCAGGAGTGCAAACACAATCACCGAAACCACCCGGCCGATCAACGAAAACGACTCTATCTCCCGCTGTTTCATATAGTCGGCCACTACGGTTCCTCCCG
The DNA here is from genome assembly GCA_964384885.1 of uncultured Bacteroides sp. Taxonomy (GTDB): domain Bacteria; phylum Bacteroidota; class Bacteroidia; order Bacteroidales; family Muribaculaceae; genus Paramuribaculum. The sequence goes on along the minus strand of CAYLMR010000009.1, from coordinate 34,122 downwards.
CAAAAAACACCAGCATCCCCCCGAATTTATCTATACAGAATATCTCGGGCAGCTCCGGGCTTATGAAAAACAATATCGCCGAGAAAGCAAGCAGCATCTTGCGCGACATCGGGGTTTTAAAGAGCGGTATTATGACCATCATCCACCACAAAGCCCATATAAACCACAGATAGAAACCGGCGGCGGGTGAATAGAGTATCTCTACAAACGACATCCATGTCACCGGGTGGTCGACCGGCAACATTCCCGCCATGAAGAGCTTGAGCAATATCACCAGCACCGACACCGTGAAATAGGGCACCATGAGCCTGCGGAACTTGCCGCTGATAAACTTGCGGTAGGAAATCGCGCGCCGGGTGGCCTGATAGAGAAAACCGCTCACAAACATAAACAGAGGCATGTGGAACATATAGATCACATCGACCATTATGTCATAGCCCCGAGGCATATACTCAGAGCGGAAATGGCCTATCACCACGAGTATTATCGCAAAACCCTTGGCTATGTCGATTGTCTCATAACGTTTGAGAGCCGAAGCAACGGGAGTGTTCATAGAATGCAAATATAGCACATTATTCGCATCCTTTACCCAAACAACAAAAAAAATTCTGTAACTTTACCTCTCCTATAATCCTATTCCGCAACTCTCATCACTGATTGAAATGACTGACTGTCAACCCGACAAACTCACATTCAACGATTTTCAGCGTCTCGTCGACCAATGGATCTCAGCCACTCCGGCAGGCTATTTCCCCCCGCTTACCAATATGGCAATTCTCGCCGAAGAAACCGGTGAGGTGGCCCGCGTGATGGCCCGACGTTTCGGCAGCCAGACTCCCAAACCGGGCGACAAGGCCGGTCTTGACAATCTGGCCGAGGAATTGGCCGACGTCATAAGGGTGTGTTGTGCCATCGCCAACCAGACCGGCATCAACATCGCTGAGGCGCTCATGGCCAAACACGCCCTGATATGTAGCCGCGACGCCAACCGCCACCTCAAGAAACAATAAAGAGGCCATGCCCGAGCACAGCCTCTTTATAGTTTCTTAAGTCAGATTATCAAAGACTTACCTTAACAGTATAAGAACCGACGCGCAGCAGGTAGAATCCTGCCGGAGCGGTGAGGGTGACACCTGTCGACCCCACAGCGGTGCGCACCACGCGGCCTGTCAGATCATAGAGCGCAGCCTCAACGGGCTGTGAGCCGGCGCTGCTGACGGTTACCGATCCGGGTGACAAAATGATATGGGGCATCTCGCCGTCGGCGGCTACACTCTCCACAGCAGTTGTTGATGAGCCGGCGTGGCAGGAATTGGCGTTGAGCACCTCGCCGCTTGCTGCATCGACCAGGAAGGCTACCACATTGACATTCTCAACATTAATCATGTTTGTGAGACTGAATGTGAAGGAGTAGGTATAGGGCTGATCGGCCTTCATAGTTTTAGGAAGCGAACCGGGTATGCCGTCATAACGGTTGTCGGCCACCATACGAGCCACATGGCTGAAGGTCATGTCTGACACAATATGCATAGGCAGAGTGGCATAGTCGCCGGTGCCGTCGCGGTCAAGGCTGCTGAGATAGTTGGTCTGATAATATCCGTTCTGCCACACATTATCCTCGGTGAGCACCAGCGCCACGCGGATATCACGCGAAGTGACATCCATAGCCATTCTGGCAGTGACATCCACCTCTACCTTGCGCCCGGTCACCCGGCTGTCGAGCTCGATGGCGGCCATCGGCAGAATATTCATATGTGAGGCGGCCACGGTGCCGAAACCTCCGCGTCCCACCACATAGGTGTCACGGCCGCGGTCGCGGATCAGCACCATAGGCGACGAGCAGGTCTCCGTGCGGTCGAACACACCTATCGGAGCAGCGCCCGCAAGCTTGAGGAAATCTGCATACCCGTCCATAGCCAGAGCATCCTGTGAGGCTATGACATGCACAGCTACGGGAATAATATCATTGCCGTAGGTTTGGGTCAGACTGTCGATAGCCAGAATGCCCAGCGGACACCATCCGCACCACATGCCTGTTGTCTCCTCAAGGAGCACACGGCGGCGCGGCAGGAAAGCGAGCATTGTGGTCTGCTCGTCAACCGGGTCATAGTCAAGGCCGTTGACAGTGGCGGTAACACGATAGTCGATGGTGGTGCCATAAGGCTCGTTAAGCTCATAATCGCTCCACAGCTCCACCGACTCTCCCTCACTCAGGTTGAGATCAGAGTTTGAAGCCGTGTAGCTCTTACCCCCCACTTCAAACACTACCGAAGCTGAAGTGATAGGCTGAGCGGAGGTAGCGGTAATCAGTGCGCCAAGACGGGAATCACCTCCGCCGAGGGCATAGCGTCCCGGACGAAGCTGCACCTCGGCCGGACCCTGACCGCCGCTCACAATTATATTATCCAGTCCCAGCACCTCGCAGTCGCAGCTCACATTTACAAAAGCTATTCTCACGCGCTGGCCCTCAAACTCATCGAGGCCGAGGTCGAAGGTCTCCCACACATCGAGAGGAGCCTGCGCATAGATCAGCGGCTCACCCCAATCGTCGTCGGGGGTCGAAGCTGTAGCGCTCACATAGATTTTGTAGCTGCTCAGATCATCATACTGATTGTTGATCGAGGATGCCTGCCAGCTCAGCACAGGGTTATCGCCTCTCAGCAACACCGGGGTGCTTATCAGCCAGTCATCGGCGGGAGCGGGGTTGGCTCCGCTGTTGGAGTGCATCGAGGGGGAGCCGATATAATGATTGCCGTTGACACGGTCGGTAAACACACGCCAGCTGTCACCCTGCTCGAAGCCTATCTGCTTCATCAGAAAATGAAGCGGCTGGGCATCTTTATCATATACCATAAATCCGGTCGGGATTCCATCCTCGAAGTCACACGACAGATAGGGCACGGAATCCGCGGCCAATGCGCCGGTCAGCGTCAGCAGACCGGCACACAGTGTTGTCAGTAATCGCATAGGCTTGACTGAATTACGGGTCAACGAACCACCACTTTGCCTGAAAGCATGCGGCCGGAGGTTGCTACGGTATAGAGATAGGTGCCTACCGAAAGGCCGGTCAGTGAGCAGGAAGTTCCTTTGGTGCGCTTCACCACACCGCCGGCAGTGTTATAGACAGTGATGTCGGCGCTATCCACACCGCTCACAGTAAGGGTATTGTCGGCAAAGCTAACCTGCGCCATGTCGGAATCAACAGCAGCCACGCCGGCTGTCAGGTTGCTCTTGGGTATGCGATACACACCGTTATACTCAGCCATAGCGGAGTAGCTCACGGTAAACAGATATTCATCATTGTTGGCCAGTGAGGTAAAGAAGCCGCCGGGATATGAGTTGGGGAGGCCGGTGCCGCACTCCTTCCAGGTCTGAGCCTTGTCGGTGGAATAGAAAACGCCTCCTGTGCTCCACGCATAGAAGAGCATCTTGCCGTCATTGTCGAGCGCACGCACATAGGCGTTGAGCTGACCTGCAGGGAGAGGGGTATTCACAAAGGTCTTGAAATCCTCGGTTGTGCGCAGCAGATAGCCGGGCTCAATCTCAAGAGCGTGGCCAAGATAGAGCACATCGTCCATCACGGTGGTCACCACCAGGCCGTTTGAATTATTCAACACTACCTCCCAGCTGTTGGTCTTGGGCAGATAGCGGTGTATGGTATAGAGGCCGAGAGCATAGAAATATCCTTTGTAGAACACGGCGCCATAATATATATCCATGTGGGTATCACCATAGCCGAAGTCGAGCAGCTGAGTTTTGCGGTCGGTGAGCTGCCATGTCTCGCCGAAGTCATCAGAGTAGACTACGCCGACCTGATCGGCAAATACAGCCACATACACACGCTTCAGCTCAGGGTCATAGGCCATGCCATAAGAGGTTATGTAGGGCAATTCCTTGCCGCTCACATAGTCGGAGATAACACTCTCAAACGAGAGAATCTGCCAGGTAGCACCGTCGTCGAGACTGCGGGCCACATGTGAGCCGTCGCCGGGGGTGTAGATGATCGAATCCCTCACCTCCATAAATTTGTTCCAACGATAGTTGCGGGCTTTGGTCTTGGTCCATGAGTCGCCGCTGTCGGTTGAACGGTAGATACCGCCCTTGCCGGTCGCTTCGTCCCACGAGCTGACCAGAACGGAACCCTTTGAGGTGACAAACACCTCTTCCACCTGGGGAGCATCGCATACTTTCTGCCACTGGGCTGAGGCAGGCAGCGCTGCCGCAAAAGCCACCAGAATGGCAGAGAGGATATAAGAGAAATTGAGTACAGATTTACGCATAAAATTACAGCAGATTGATGTTGATAATTGAAGTGATTTAATCTAATTTAGAGTTTTTAAATAAGTTGAGTACCTATCCTCGACAAAATTACAATAAAAACTGTAATACCGCCATGTCTTTCCAAAGAAAAACGCTGATTTAGAACAAAAAGTCACCTCATCGGGATATTCGATGTCATGCGGTGACCTTTTACGCCTCAAAAACTCCCCTCCCGGTTAAAAACTTTAACTGCGCCGCAAAGGTCCGGGAATGAACTTTTGCGGCGCAGTTAAGATTTAACACCTGAAGGGGAGTTTCTCAGAGTTTTTCAAGAGCTTCCCAATCTATTTCGGGAGCAGTGCCCGAGGGCTCACACTTAAACTTAGTGCCCATAGGCACCGACTCGTCAAAGAAGCCTCCCATCTTGAGATAAAACCTGTTGTCGTCGGTCTTGCCACCCTGATAGTCGAGGCGCACCTTGGCGCTTGCGGTGGCATCGTGGGTAAACATGCCGTCGGTAATGCGGGTCCATTTACCCTCCTTGCTGCGTGCCCACTGATTGCCAAACATCACCTTGCGCGACAGGTATCCCTGGTCGGGATTAAAATTCTCGAGAAAGCTGTGGGCATGGCTATACCAGGTGTCGGTCTGCGGACGCAGGAAACTTGCTATCAGCCGCCACTCCTTGTCGTCGGTGGCATAGAAATAGGCGGTATAGATGGTGTTGCCCTTACCATCGGGTCTCACCTGCATCAGAAATTTGTAGGTTTCGCCGGCTTTCCAGGGATAGATCAGATAGCTCTGACCGCCCGAGCCCTCGTTGCCGAACTCTCCGATATGCACATCCTTGCCCCGGCGGAGGAGTCTTATCTTCTGATCGTCGGGAATATTCTTGGGGTCTTGGGTGTCAAACGGGCTCCACACCGAGAAGAGCACACGGCGCTCGGCGGGCGAGTTATACTGCATTCCGAAATAACCCTCGCCAAAGCCGTCAGCCATATAATAGCTGTGCATGGTCTCTCCCTCCTCGGGCACGGTCACTTCGTTATAGAACCATTCGGTGTCACCCTCGGGCAACGCATAGGCCATGTGAACCGAGGGTCCGCGACGACCCCAGTAGTCGGAAAAATCCTTCACATAGTTGCTCTGTGATGTGACATTGTCGACCAGCAGCTGACTGACGTTGCCGAAGCTGCGGCCTTCCTTAGATATGCCCTGCAGGTCGATGCGCACATATCCCGCTTTTGGAATATCTATGCTGCCTACCGGCACAACAGTGAAGTCGTCGCTCTGAAGCCTGACGTTGAAACTTTGGGCGCCATAGCTAACCTTGATTTCGGAATGACCTTTGGCATTGAGCGACAGATCGGCCTTGGTAGGCTCGCTCAGATAGAAGTAGATGCTTATAACCGTTTCGGGATTGCTCCAGCGGGCAATTCCCCGGTCGGTGATTCTCGCGCTGCCGTGGCCGTCGGTTACATAGGCGTTGCCCGACAGATTTATAGCCAGCTGCTCAGCCTGCGCCGTGACACACAGAGCCATCCACAGCAGCATTATCAATGAGCTGATTTTCTTCATCTTTCTGTCTTTATCAGCCTACAACTATGTTGACAATCTTGTTGGGCACTACAATTACCTTTTTCACTGTCTTGCCGTCAAGCCATTTTGCCGAACTTTCATGTTCGAGCGCAATCTTCTCAACCTCCTCGCGGGGGGTAGAGGCATCGACCTCGATGTTAAAGCGGGCCTTGCCGTTAAACGACACCGCATAGTTAACCTTCGATTCCTTGAGATACTGCTCGTCATAAGCTGGCCACTGAGCGTCGCAGATGGTGGTGTCGTTGCCTAAGGCGTGCCAGAGTTCCTCGGCGATGTGGGGAGCAAACGGAGCGAGGAGTATCAGCAGCGGCTCGAGAATGGCGCGCTTGTGACACTTCAGGGTGGTAAGCTCGTTGACGCATATCATAAAGGCGGCCACCGAAGTGTTGTAGCTGAACGAGCGGATGTCGCCGGTCACCTTCTTGATGAGCTTGTGGAGCGCCTTAAGTTCGTCGGGAGTGGGAGCCTCATCGGTCACGAGCCAGTTGTCACCTTTATAGAAAAGGCTCCAGAGGCGTTTGAGAAAACGGTTCACACCGTCGATGCCGTTGGTGTCCCACGGTTTGCTCTGCTCTATCGGGCCGAGGAACATCTCATAGAGTCGCAATGTGTCGGCACCGTAGCGGTCGACTATATCGTCGGGATTAACAACATTGAACATTGATTTCGACATCTTTTCAACAGCCCATCCGCACTCATACTTGCCGTTGTCGAGTATAAACTCGGCGGTGGCAAATTCGGGGCGCCACGCCTTGAATCTCTCTATGTCGAGAATATCGTTGCTCACCATGCTTATGTCGACCCTGATGGGAGTCACGTCGTAATCTTTTTTCAGACCGTGGCTCACAAAGGTGTTGGTATCCTTGATGCGGTAAACGAAGCTGCTGCGGCCCTGAATCATGCCCTGGTTGATGAGCTTTTTGAAAGGCTCCTCCTCAACCACATAGCCGAGGTCGTAGAGAAATTTGTTCCAGAAACGCGAGTAGATCAGGTGGCCGGTGGCATGTTCGGTGCCGCCGATATAGAGGTCTACGTTGCGCCAGTATTCGTCAGCCTCGCGGCTCACGAGAGCCTCATTGTTGCGGGGATCCATATATCTCAGATAATAGGCTGACGAGCCGGCGAAGCCGGGCATGGTGTTGAGCTCGATGGGATAGCCGTCGGCGGTTTTCCAGTTTTTGGCGCGGCCGAGAGGGGGTTCGCCGGTTTCAGTGGGAAGATATTTGTCCACCTCGGGGAGCAGCAGAGGAAGCTCCGAGAGGTCCATCATCTGAGGAATACCATCCTTATAATACACGGGGAAGGGTTCGCCCCAATATCTCTGACGCGAGAAAATGGCGTCGCGCAGACGGTAGTTGACCTTCACCTTGCCGATGCCCTTGCTCTCGATAAAGCGTTTGGTGGCGGCGATGGCGTCTTTCACCTCCATGCCGTTGAGATTGAGTTCCTCAGAAGCTGAGTTGATCATCTTGCCGCTCTTGGCGTCGAAGCTCTGTTCGCTCACGTCGGCGCCCTCGATAAGAGGAATTATCGGGAGATTGAAGTGACGCGCAAAAGCATAGTCACGGCTGTCGTGGGCAGGCACCGCCATGATGGCGCCGGTGCCGTAGCCGGCAAGCACATAGTCGCTTATCCAGATGGGTATTTCTTTGCCGGTGAGGGGATTGATGGCATAGGAGCCGCTGAACACACCGCTCACCTTCTTGTCGATCATGCGCTCGCGCTCGGTTTTGTGGCGCACCTCGTTGAGATATTCATCCACGGCGGCACGCTGCTCGGGAGTGGTGACCATATCCACATATTCGCTTTCGGGGGCAAGCACCATAAATGTCACGCCAAACACTGTGTCGGCTCTTGTGGTGAAGATTTCGAGAGCCACATCGCTGTCCTTGACCTTGAAGAACATCTCGGCACCCTCCGAACGGCCTATCCAGTTGCGCTGGGTTTCCTTGAGCGAGTCGGTCCAGTCGATGGTGTCGAGGCCGTCGAGCAGACGCTGGGCATAGGCGCTCACGCGCAGACACCACTGATACATCAGCTTCTGCTCCACAGGGTAGCCGCCGCGCACACTCACACCCTCGCTCACCTCATCATTGGCGAGCACGGTGCCGAGCTTCGGACACCAGTTCACCATCGTGTTGCCGAGATAGGCCAGGCGATAGTTCATGAGGGTGTCGCTCTTCTGCTTGTCGCTCATGTTTTTCCACTCCTCGGCGGTGAAGGTCATATCATGCGAGCAGGCGGCATGGATTCCCTCGGTGCCTTCGGTCTCGAAATGAGCTATGAGGTCGGCAATGGGGCGCGCTTTCTTCTCCTTGGTGTCATAATATGACTCAAACATCTTGATAAATGCCCACTGGGTCCATTTATAATATTCAGGATCGCAGGTCTTGATTTCGCGGCTCCAGTCATAGCAGAAGCCTATCTTGTCGAGCTGCGAACGATAGCGGGCGATATTTTCTGAGGTTGTCACCTCGGGATGCTGACCGGTCTGTATGGCATACTGCTCGGCGGGGAGGCCATAGGCGTCATAGCCCATGGGGTGGAGCACGTTATAACCGTTCAGACGCATGAAGCGTGAATAGATATCAGAGGCTATATAGCCTAAGGGGTGACCCACATGCAGGCCCGCTCCCGAAGGATAGGGAAACATGTCGAGCACATAATATTTAGGTTTATCGGGATTGATTTCAGCTTTATAGATATTGTTTTCACGCCAATAGTTCTGCCAGCGTGTTTCTATATCGCGATGGTTATATTCCATATCTCAATATATATTTTTGCTTATTTGTGATTCAATGATTGACAGTTGCTCACAGCCCTAAGGCGGCTGAGATTTCCAACATTCTGGTTATGGGGCGACGGGCGCGCTCTATGATTGCCTCATCGACCTTCACCTCAGGCTTCATGTCGCGCAGACAGTCGCGCAGCTTTTCGAGGGTGTTGAGCTTCATATACGAACATTCGTTGCAGGCACACTCTCCGGTGTCGGGAGGAGCGGGCAGGAATATCTTGTCGCTGCAAAGTTTCTCCATCTCATGCAGGATGCCGCTCTCGGTGGCCACTATATATTTCTGCCCCGGCTTGCCTTTGCGCGCGTGGGCCAGAAGCGCGGCGGTGCTGCCCACCTTGTCGGCTATGATGCGCAGCGGAGCCTTACACTCGGGGTGAACGAGCAGCTCGGCATCGGGATGCTCCTTTTTCATCTCCAGAATCTTCTCGAGAGAGAACTGCTCATGCACATGGCAGAAGCCGGGCCATATCTCCATCTTCCTTCCGGTCTTGTCGCTGATATATGAGCCGAGATTACGGTCGGGACCGAAGATTATCTTTTCATCTTCCGGAAGGCTCGACACTATTTCGAGGGCGTTGCCCGAGGTCACTACAATATCGGTGAGGGCCTTCACGTCGGCCGAGGTGTTGACATAGCTCACCACCGTAGAACCCGGCCGCTCCTCTATGAATTTTCTGAACTCCTCGGCATCGCAGCTGTCGGCCAGCGAGCAACCCGCGTCGCTCGAAGGCTCGAGCACCGTCTTGTCAGGACAGAGAATTTTGGCTGTCTCACCCATGAAATGCACTCCGCACAACACTATCACCGGAGCGTTGATTCGGGTGGCGATCCTTGCCAGGGCAAGGGAGTCGCCTATATGGTCGGCCAATTCCTGTATCTCGGGGCGCTGATAGTAGTGGGCCATGATCACGGCACCACGCTCTTTCTTCAGCTTCTCGATCTGAGACACAAGCTCCTTTTGGCTCTCCTTTGTCATTATTGTTATTTAAGTTTTAAAAATTAAAAAAATATTTTTTCTATAAATACCAATAAGAATAACAAGGGGTGTTGATATCAACAATAACTTTTTGACTGATAATTTGCTTATTACGTTATCAACATTCTTATTTACGGCTTTTACATCTTATCAACAATCGCTTTTATTGATTCTCACGCAGTTACGCATGTTATCTACATGGTGTTTATAATCTGCAAAGTTAATAACTTTTTTCCATTTCACATGTCGGATAGTGAAGAAAACCGTAGATAAACATGGTTGATAACTATCAAAGGGATTATTTGGGTTTTTGCTCCTCCGCCGGGCTTAATATTTTCGGTCGGTTTTGCAAGTAAAAGTTGTTGAATAGTGTTGAATTTTTGTCTACAATTTTCAACACTCTTTTCTACACCCTTTATCACCCTTATCAACATCCCCCTCATCGCGGCTTCCCGGAGGGTGTCAACACCCGTTTTCAACAGCCGGGGGTGAATGAGTGTTGAAAAAGGCTCTCGGAGCCCTTCTATAATCATCAACATTTGTCTACACCTGTTTCACCACTCTTATCAACATGCTAAAACCATTTATTTCAACTCGTTGAAATGCTTATCAACATGGTGTTGATAACTCTCTTTCTACATTTTTACAACCATATATTTTTTGTTGATGATAGTTTTTATTACTTTTGTGAATATTAATCAACACCTATGTCTAAAATAACAGCTACCATACTTACTCTTAACGAGCGCGGTCACATTAGCCAGACCCTTCAGTCGCTGAAAGGGGTGGCCGATGAGATTATCGTCATTGATGCCGGATCGGATGATTCAACTGTTGATATTTGTAAACAGTTCGGGTGTAGAGTGGTGATAAGACCCATGACAGGCTATGGGGCGCAGCGTCAGTATGCCACTTCGCTTGCCTCCTATCCTTATGTGCTGGCTCTCGATGCCGATGAGGAGCTGTCGCCCGCTCTGAGAAATTCGATACTCAGGCTCAAGGAGGAGGGATTTACCCACAGGGGATATTCATTCTCGCGCCTCAATTTCTTCTGCGGGGTGCCGGTGAAACATTGCGGATGGTATCCTGACATTCAGACACGGCTGTTCGACAAGCGCTATGCCAACTGGAATCTCAATGATGTTAACGAGCAGGTGGTGTTTAGGGAGAATGTAGAGCCTCATCTCCTGGATGGCGACATACTCCACTATCGCTGTGCCACCGTAGAGGAATATCTTTCGACCGAGATGGCCCATGCCGAGAAAAACTCACGCACCCTTGCCCGTCAGGGTGGCAGCATTTCTGCCCTGCGCCCGGTCATTGAGGGGGCGAAGGCATTTATCAACACCTATCTCGGCGAGGGCGGTTTTATGGACAGCATGGGCCTCACGATTTCGCGCATAGCTTTCAGCGCCACCCGCCGCAGCTATTCGCTGGCCCGCTCCCTCAAGAAGGAGGGCACCAACTGATATCAACATCTTTCATCATTTTTCAACATCTTTCATCATTCCGGAAAATGGTAGTCTATATCGACACTTCTTCCCGCCACTCCCCTCTCTCGATGTTTGCCGTCAACCTGGTGTCAAACCTCAGTTTCAACGGCCTCACCACGGCTCTTGTGGCCCGCAGGGAATCTCCCGCCTATAAACATCAGTTTTCGGATGATGTCAACAAGGTTGCTTCATCGTTCGGGTGGTGGGCCAAGGTGTCGCTTCCGCTCAAATTAATGAAGCTCTGCCGCGAGCAGAAGAGGGTGAGCATCATCACCCCCTCCCCCTATGCCGCTTTCATATGCTGCGGCCTCCGACCGAAAATGGCCGCCGAGGGGTGTGATTTCAAAGTCATACTCACCTATCCCGCCACTCGCCCCCAACCCGTCGATCAGACCTATTCATTATGTCTCAAAGAGGTTGACGCAGTGGTGTTGGGCGCCGAGGAGGAGCGCGAGGTGCTCTCACGCCTCTATCCCCGTATTCCCAAAGATAAATATACTGTTATCACTCCCGGTGTGACCAATATGTTCCCCCGGGAAGAGAGGGTGGCTAAGGTGCCGGCTCCCGAAACCTCGACCATCACCCTGCTCTCTCACGGCGCCATTACCGTTGACTGCGGTCTCGCTCCCCTCATCGAAGCGATGGGCCGTTATCACACCCTCAATGTGTCGCTCCTTGTGGCGGGCCAGGGTGAAGGGCGATATGCCATGCCTCTGGTGAGAAGTGTCAGAAATCTCGGGCTTCAGGACAGGGTGATATTTTTAGGCGACACCCCCCTCACCGACGATATCGTAGCGCAGGCGGATATGGGTGTTCTCACCTCGCCCCACGACTGGATGAATCCCCTCACCGCCGCGGCCTTCATGAGCCGCCGGTTGCCGGTCATGGCTGCCGACTCGCGCCTCAACAGCGATCTTATCCGCAACCGGGTCGACGGCCTGATGGTCAACACCACTCCCGGCAGCGATGTTTCAGAGTCATGGGCGGCGGCCTTCCGCAGCCTCATCGGCAATTCCGGCTTCATCAAGGCCATGAGCGACGAAGCTATCGCCCGCGCCGAAAATCAGATGACCATATCAGGATTTATCAACAGGTTTAACAAATTTCTCTGACAGCCATGAGCCAACCAAACGGAGAATTGAAATATATCGTCGTGACCGCCGGTAATGCCGCCGGATATAAGGATTTGTTCAGCGACATAGTCGTCAACGGGCAGCCCGGCAATGCGGTTACCGTCTATAAAGCCCGCAACCATATCTACCGTATTCCCGACCCGTGGGGCGGCTGGATAAATATCAAGGATTTCAAGCTTCCCAATGTTGTCAACAAATATGTTTACGGCAATATCCGCCACTCCAAGGCCCGCCGGTCGTATGACAACGCCCTCGAATTGCTCAGGCTCGGGTTTTCCACACCCCAGCCTATGGGCTATGGCGAGGTGATAGAGGGCCGCTGCCTCACCCGGAGCTATTATTTTTCGCGTCAGGTCGACGATATAATCGAGATGCGCGACGTGGCGCGTCATGCCGACTGGCGCGAACTGCTCTTTGCTTTGGGCAAGGAGATGGCGCGATTGCATGAGGCGGGAGTGTGGATGAAGGATTTTTCGCCCGGCAACGTGATGTTTAAGCGAACTCCCGACGGAAATTATCTGTTCAGCTATGTGGATCTCAACCGCATTGAGTTTAACTGCCGGTCGCGCGCCAAGCTCATGAAGATGTTTGGCGCCATGGTCTATTCGCCCGCCCATCTCATGGCCATAGCCGAGGGTTATGCTTCGGCCACCGGCATGAAGCTCAAGGTTGTGGCCCGCGAGGCGCTGATAGCCATGAGCCGTTTTGAGCAGCGCACCGCCCGCAAGCAATTTCTCAAGCAACTTCTCTTTAAAAAACCGAAATAATCCCCCCTCTACAGCTATGCCCGAAACCTCACCCCTGCAGATATATTGCAAGAATCTCGACACCTATATCGACATCAAAGGTGGAGAAACACTTTTGGAAATATTTGAGCGCATCTCCGGCCGCATGAACGGCATGCGTCCCGTGTGTGCCCTTGTCAATTTCAAAAACGAAGGGCTCTCCTACCCTGTCTATACTTCTAAACATGTGGAGTTTCTCGACTATACCTCTCCTTCGGGGGCGCGTACCTATGTGAGGTCGCTGTGCATGATGCTCTATCGCGCCGTCACCGGACTCTATCCCGGTGTGAAGCTCAAGATCGAGCACTCCCTCAGCCGCGGCTATTTTTGCCGGCTGGTGGGACTGCCCGAGGGTGTGGAGGTTAACGACGCTCTCGTTGCGGAGATAAAGCGCGAAATGCTCTCTCTTGTGGAGCGCAAACTTCCTTTCGAGCCTCATGAGGTGCTCACCACCCACGCCGTCGAGATATTCGAGAAGCAGCATCTGTTTGACAAATCGGGTTTGCTCCGCACACTCCATACTCTCTATTCCACCTACTACACCCTCGACGGAGTGGCCGACTACTATTACGGCTGTCTCGCTCCCGACACCGGATTGCTCGGTGTGTTTGACCTCATGGTCTATCACGACGGATTGTTGCTCATGGCGCCCGATCCCTCCGACCCGTCGGTGCCCCTCACCCCTGTTCCTCAGCCCAAGATGTATCATGCCTTCACCGACTATCTGAAGTTTAACGACATCGTGGGGGTGACAAATGTGGGTGAGCTCAACAGCGCCGTGGCCAAAGGTGAGTCGGCAATGCTTATCAATGTCAGCGAGGCTCTCCACGACAAGCGCATTTCGACCATCGCCGACATGATAACCGAGCGGTTCCGCAATGGCGGGGCAAAGGTAGTGCTTATAGCCGGGCCGTCGTCGTCGGGTAAAACCACCTTTACCAAGCGGCTTGCCATTCATCTCATGACCAACCTCATCAATCCGCGCATGATTTCGCTCGACGATTATTTCGTTGACCGCGAACACACCCCGCGCGATGCCGACGGTGAGTTTGATTACGAATCGTTGTATGCTCTCGACATCGACGCCTTTAATTCCGACCTCAATACCCTTATCAACGGGGGTGAGGTCTCACTGCCCTACTATGATTTTGAGAGCGGCACCCGCCGGTATAAGGGCAACAGAATGACCCTCGGCAACAATTCGGTGCTTCTCATCGAGGGAATACACGGTCTTAATCCCGAGCTTACCGACAAGATTGCCGACGAGATGAAATTTAAGGTCTATGTGTCGGCTCTCACCACTATCAACCTCGACAATCACAACTGGATTCCCACGACCGACAACCGTTTGTTGCGGCGCATTATCCGCGACTATAAATATCGCGGCGCCTCGGCTATCGACACTATCAGGAGGTGGCCGTCGGTGAGACGCGGCGAGGAGAAATGGATTTTCCCTTATCAGGAGAATGCCGACGCCACTTTCAATTCCTCATTGCTGTTTGAGCTGGCGGTGTTGCGCGACAAGGGTGAGAAGATACTCGCTCAGGTGCCTCACGACATTCCCGAATATGGCGAGGCTCACCGTCTGCGTCATTTCCTCAGCTATTTCACTCCCATCGACGAAAATCTCATCCCCTCAACCTCCCTCATCAGGGAATTCCTCGGCGGCTCCTCTTTCCACTATTAACCTGATAATAAGCCATATAGGGCCTATAAGCCTTATAAGCCCTATATGCCCTATAATTCGAGAAGTGAGATCAGCTGGCCGGTCGTCAGGCCGATGATAATTTTGGCGGGGTCGGTGGTCCGCAAGGCTTCGGCAATCGCCTCGGGTGTGTATTCCTTGTCTTTGAGCAGGGAGGAGAGCGATTCTACCGGTTGGTCGCCGGTAAAGAAATCGCCCGTAAAAGTTATATCCTTTATTATAGGAGGGTCGGTGGAATAGTCAAGGGTGAGGTCGACAGCTATCTCGCCCACTCCCGCTATATGGCGGCTCATGGTCGACCGTGCTTTTGGATTGTTGCCCTCCACCCATGAGGGTAGACGGTAGCCGGCGGCTATTTTCTCAATTTCCTCAACATCGCGGGGCGTCAGTTCAATACTTTTGGCCGAGGCTGATTGCTCGGCGAGGGCTACAAACTGCTCGGCCGTGAAGTCGGGGCGGTATTCGCTAAGAGATGTCACGCGGCTTCTCACGCTCTCCACCCCTTTCGACTGAAGTTTGGCTTTGGAGGGGGTGAGCGCTTTCTGCATGGTTGCCGAGTCGATTTTCACCAGCATTGTAGAGTGGGCTATCGAGCGCGAGCCGAGGCGGTAGTAAGCGCCGCCGCTCACCTTTTTGCCGTCGATGTGAATATCGTTGCGCGAGGAGGCTTCGGCCCTGAAGCCCGCTTTGCGCAATATCTCCACCACCATTTCGGTATATCCCGCAAAAGTCTGTGAGATGTCATTGCCCGTGGCGGTGACATAGCTGAGCATCACGTTGTCGGGATCGGCATAAACGCAGCCTCCCCCGCTGCGGCGCCTCACCACGTCGATGTGGTTGAGGCGGCAGTAGGGGAGGTTGATTTCAGAGTCGATGAGCTGATTGCGTCCGCATATCACGGTGGGCTTCACTCTCCAGCAGAAAAAGTAGCTGTTGTGAGGAGGAAGTTTGCGGGCCGCATATTCCTCGGCGGCGAGATAGAACGGCAGTTCGCGCCATTGGTCACCGCCGGGAAATTTGATGAGGATAATGTCTCGGCTCATTAACTGAAGCTACGTTTATTTCACGGCAATCTTCACAGAGCGGGGAGCAACGCCGGGGGCGGTGCGGTAGCTCACGATATAGATGCCGGGAGCGAGCGATGAGGTGGCATTGTGCATGCGGCCTGTCATGTCGCAGATTTTCATTTCAGAGATGGTCGACAAGGGACGGATCACACGGTCGGCGCCGGCCACAAAGGCTACTTCTGCTGAAAGCTCGATGCCATCCTTAACGCTCACGATTCCGGTCGAGGTAGCGCCGGGATGAGCTGACGAGGCGGCATTGAGAACAACGTTGTCGGTTTTGTTTGACTTGTTGACCTTATAGATCATGGCCACGGCCTCAAGACGTTTGGTCTTGACATTCGAGGGGAATTCGGTGGCGGGGAAATCCATTTCAAAAGTGCCGTCAGGCTCGACTTCGATAGGCAGACCCATCGGGTCGGCGGCGGTATAGTCGATTCTTATCACGCCCTCGTGGCGCACTACCTGCATCAGATCGGTGGGTGCCTGGGGGTCTTTGGCCAGTTCGTCAAGACCCCACTGAGGATAGGTGGTGCTTACACGAATCTGATTCTCAATCAGATAAACTGCTATGCGGAGGTCTTTCAGCACGTCGAGCGAAGCCTTGGCTATCTTGCCTTTCACATGGGCTGAGGCTTTCTGGCCGTCAACCTCAAAGGTCACGTCGAGCGAAGCCATGGCGGGATAGGTCAGCGATTCTTCAAGAGCCTCGGTATATTGCTCCATGTTGGTGCCCTTAGATGAGCGCACGGGGGTGTTGGAGCCATAGGGAGCGCGGCGGTCGAACATCACTGCGGGGTTGAAGGTGCTGCCGTCGAAGAGATAGGTCAGTGACTTGTCGCAAGGTTTGGTGAAGGAGTCATCCGCAAAACCGGCGTGACGGCCTACATACACAAAGGGCTTGCCGAAAGCTTCGAGAGCCTTGTCGAGATAGTAGAACATGCGGGGGCAGTTTACGCAATACTGGCTGGTGAACTCCTCAACGAGAGGCACTCTCACAAATGCGTCGCCGGTGACATAGAGGCTGGTGGTGAACGAAGGAGCATTGGCCACTGTGCTGCCGTTGACCTTGGTGGCGGCTAAAGTGAGCGAAACGGCGTCACCCTCCGAGGGGGGAGCTGTTACTGCGCCTTTCATCACCAAGCTGCTGCGGGGAGCGAGCGGCTGGTCGAGGGTCACCTCCTGGGTTGTCGAGGTGCCGTCGGCATAGGAGGCGGTGAGGCTGAGGTTGCTCACGGGCTCGTCGGAGAGGTTGAGCAGGTAGAGCGAGCAGTCGAAGGGAGCCGAGGGAGCCACCACTAAGGGAGCTGACGACACGTTGGCCACTACAAAATTTTTGGTGGCCGAGGCGGGAGCGTCGGTAACGGCCTGAATCATCAGGGCGCCGCGGTCGGTGTAGGAGGTCCACTTCTCGCGCTCTATGCGCAGATTATAAGAGCCTTCGATGGCTGCGCCCTTGATCGAGGCAAGGGGCAGGGCTTTCGACACTGTTTCATAAACCTGGGCGCAGAGATAGAGGGGCTCGTCGCCGATCTCTACCGGCTTTGAGAGGGTCACTTCGTTCCAACCCTCCTTGAAGTTTACGAAAACTGAAGCTGTGGTGTCGGCCGAGAGGCTTCCGGGACGGATGGCGCAATAGGTGCGTTTCTGGGTCTTGAAGCGTGACTCCTTAAGCAGAAACACGCGCAGGCCGGTGATATGATAGCCTTTGAGCGAGGCGAAACCCTGATCTTTCGAGGGGTCGAGCATCACGGCTCCCTCGATGATGGAGTTGCTTCCGCTGCCTCCGGCATTCATGAGGGTAGTATCGTCAGTGTCGGGCACATAGCCATACACTGTCTGGGCACCGGCCACCTGACACATTGTCGAGACGCAGAGGCCGGCCAGAAGATATTTAATGAATTTCATCTACAAACAGTTGTATTACAGGTGAATACTCTTTCGTTACTTAACGAGCACCTTGGCTGTTGAGGTCTTGCCGTTGACGGTAGCCTTAACAACATACATGCCGGGAGCGAGGCTCGAAGCGGCATTGACTTCCACACCGGCCACGGTGTAGATTTCAACTTTCTGAGCGCCCTCTACCTTGATGTGGCGGTTGTCGACAACTACGCGCATGAGGTTGCCGTCGGCTTCGGGAGTGATGATGCCGGTCGACGATTTGAGCAGGTTGATGTCGTTGACGTTGATGATGGTGCGCTCGAGGTAGTTGTTGTTGAAGTCACGGCTCAGGAAAGCCACGAGACGCATGTTTTTGGGATTCCAGCCCGATTCGGGGTCGATTTCGGTGTTAAAGGTCATGGTGAAGTTGCCGTTTTCATCGGTCACGACCTCGTTGCCGTAGCGCTCGGTGAGAATCAGGCGCACAACACCCTGGTGAACGAACTTGCCGCCAAAGTCATCGGCCTCATCCTCGTCCCAGAACACCTGGTCATAGCTCTCTACATTGTCTTCAACAACAAAGAGATTGAGGAAGGCAGATTCACCTTCGGGCAGGATACCGGGAGCCACAACGCCGTTGGCGGTGATGGTCACGGCTTCTTTGTCGGCGGTGTAGTCGCTGGTGAGGTTAACGTCGCCGAAGGTGGGAAGAGCAAGCTGAATGTCATAGAACATCTGGGCGGCCATGGGATAGAGGGCACCCGAGATTTCGGGGTGAGTGATGCTTCTGAGCTCGGGAGCCACGGGAATGGTGCGGTCAACCATCATGCTGGGAAGAGATACCTTGAGCGAGTCGCCGTCTAACATGTCGATCAGCAGCTGGTCGGCATAGCAATATTTCGAGCCTTCCATGTCGATCATAAACTGGTCTTTGGTGTGGTGGCCGAGAAGCACTATATTTTTATAACCCTCCATGCCGGGAACTATCATGCCGGTAAAATAAGAAGGTGTCATATAAACGTCCTCACTGCTGAAGAACTCCAGGAGGGTGCGGTGGGTGAACTGCTTGGCCACTGACTCGGGCACTGACATCACCGAGTATTTGTCGCGGCTCATCACATTGTTTTCTTTGGCGTTGACCTGAGAGATTGATACCTCCACATCACCCGAGTGGTCGGCAAACACGGGAAGATACATTGTGGCGCTCTTGCCTGAGGCGAGGGCCTGCGACAGTTTGATTTCCTCGTTGTGTGACCATTCGCCCTGGGTGAAGGTCATGGTGAGCTTGGTGATGGCGTTTGAGCCTACGTTTTCGATTACGCTCAGGGCCGAGCCACCTTTTTCCTTGCTGATGTGCATCGGAATGGTGTATGATCTCAGTTTGGCCATGTTGCTGGTCTCTGAGTTTTTGGCCTCTACCTGGGCTATGAGGTAGATGGGACGGATCTCACTCTGATCGCTCCAGTCTACGTCGCCATACTCGGTAAGGTCGAAGTTGGTGCCGATATACTGGCTGTTGGGGTAGGTGCTGCCGTAGACGCGGGTAGGAATACAGTTTACCTCAGGCTCAACTTTGGTGGTATAGCCTACGATGAGTTCACCGGTGTTTTCGCTGAGGTCTAAAGGTGTGGCGAGAGTGATGGTGTTCCATCCGAACTTCAGACTGCCTTTGCCGATAGCGATGTCAGCGCCGTTGAGAGATTTTCTAACCCACACCTTTACTCCGGGCTTGTTGTCGAGGTCGCCCCATCCGAGCATAATTTTGGTGAGTTTGCCTTTTTGATAAGGTTCGAGCATGTCGGCTGTAAGGCGTACCGCCACATGCACTGAATCTGAGAAATTGAAGCTGTAGCCGCTCGGATCGGCGGGATAAACCACGTCGCTTGTCTGGGCATAGCCCACATTAAAGACTGCGGCTGAGCTGACTTGTGCGCATGCAAAAGCCAGGAGACAGAAGCATAGTTTCAGAAGAGTAGAAATTTTTTTCATGTGAAATGATAAGAACAGGTTTTTATTTTTTGTTTCAATTTAATGTCGCGGCTGTCATGCCGCGGTGATATAGTTTACAAAGGTAAGCAATTTTCCGCTCCCTGAGCATATTTTCAAGCCGAAATTTATTTTTTTACATCCCCGTATATCATTTTTAACTTTTCTCACGTTTGATAGATATGTTAACAGATTAACATAATTTCCAGTGGATTCTTGATTTGACACATTGCCACAAAATTGCCACAATTACACTCATTTTGTCAAAATGTTAGTAAATGTCAATCTAATTATGCGAAATCCGTGCCACATATGGCCTTTTTATCGCTTTTGCCCCTAAATTACGGTGCAAATAGTTAGTTTTTGGTTAATAAAACATAATCTAAATCCGCTAAATTAAATTATTTTTGTGTTAAAAATTGATTTTTTCATTGCTGTGGGAAAATAAATAGCTAATTTTGCGTTCTCATTTTACGAAAGGCAAATTTTTTGGCCTCTGCCCCATGGGAATCTATGAATAGGCTTCACCTATTTAATATATATACCGGACGAGGAAATGCCCCCGGGCTAATCCGACTTCAGTTGTTTCCAATAAGGTTTTGTCGCCCCGAGCGGCCTCCGTTGTCAGGAGGTCAAAGGTTTTCTTTCGGCTCTTTGTTTGAAATCAATTAATCATATTACTTCATAATTTCTTCTTTATGGGAAAAAGACTGCAAATGTTTATGGCGTTTGCGCTGTTGAGCATCAGTGTCTGGGCTCAGATCAATGTCACAGGCACAGTTTACAGCGCCGACGACGGTGAACCGCTGATCGGAGCCACCGTGGCAGTGAAGGGTGTGGCAGCCAAAGCCACCGCCACCGATATTGATGGAAAATTCACACTCACTGTTCCCAGTGCAAAATCAATCCTCGTTGTGACTTATGTAGGCATGAAGCCTCTTGAAATCAAAGCTTCTACCGAGCCTATGAAAATTGAAATGGTTTCCAACACCCAGCAGCTGGGTGAGGTGGTTGTAACCGGTATGTCGACCGTCGACAAGCGACTCTTCACCGGTGCTACCGCCAAGGTCGACGCCGACAAAGCCCGTCTTACCGGTGTGGCCGATATTTCCCGTTCGCTCGAAGGCCGCGCCGCCGGTGTGACCGTGCAGAACGTCAGCGGAACTTTCGGTACCGCTCCCAAGATCCGTGTGCGTGGTGCCACATCTATCTATGGTACCTCAAAGCCCCTCTGGGTGGTTGACGGCGTGGTGCTTGAAGATGCTACCGAAATCTCTCCCGATGATCTCTCGTCGGGTGATGCCAATACCCTTATCTCTTCAGCTATCGCCGGTCTTAACGCCGACGACATCGAGAGCTTCGACATTCTTAAAGACGGTTCGGCCACCTCTATATATGGTGCCCAGGCTATGGCCGGTGTGATCGTCGTTACTACCAAGAAAGGTAGAGCCGGCAGCTCCCAGGTGAGCTACACCGGTGAGCTCACCATGCGTCTCAAACCCTCCTACTCCAACTTCAACATCATGAACTCTCAGGAGCAGATGGGCGTTTACCGCGAGATGGAATCCAAAGGCTGGCTCGAGCTCTCAGGTATCACCAAGGCCACCAACTCAGGTGTTTACGGTAAGATGTATCAGATGATCAACACCTTCGACCCTGTGACCGGCTCGTTCGGCCTTGCCAACACCACCGAAGCCAAAAACTCCTACCTCCGCGCTGCCGAGATGAGAAACACCGACTGGTTTGACGATCTCTTCAAAACCAACGTGATGCAGAACCACTCTGTCAGCATCTCGGGCGGTACTGAGAAAGGTCGCTTCTACTCATCTATCTCAGTGCTCCACGATCCGGGTTGGACTGTTTCGAGCAACGTGACCCGTTACACCTATAACGGTAACGCCTCTTATGACATCTCCCCCACCCTCCGCCTCTCGATTCTTACCGCCGACTCCTACCGTAAGCAGCGCGCTCCCGGTACTCTCGCTCAGGAAATCGACGTAGTGAGCGGTCAGGTGCGTCGTTCGTTCGACATCAACCCCTACAGCTACGCCCTCAACACCTCGCGTACTCTCGACAGCAAGGAATACTACACCCGCAACTACTCTCCCTTCAACATCCACGAAGAGTTGCGCAACAACTACATCGAGCTCGGCGTGACCGACCTCAAGTTCCAGGGCGACCTCGAATGGCGTCCTATCGTAGGCCTCCGCCTCTCAGTGCTTGCCGCCTACCGTTATCAGAAGAGCTCCAACGAACACTTCGTTAAGGATAACTCCAACCAGGCCAAGGCCTACCGTGCAGGTATCGACCCCGAAGACGCTACCATCCGCGCCTCCAACCCCTACCTCTACACCGACCCCGAAGATGAAAACGCCCTCCCGCAGACTGTGCTCCCCAAGGGCGGTATCTACTATAACGACAACTTCACCCTCAGCCAGTGGAGCGTGCTGCCCACAGTGGCCTTCAACAAGACCTTCAACCGCAAGCACATCATGAACCTCCTCGGCGGCGCCGACATCAAGTCAACCGAGCGCAACCAGATCAACTTCCAGGGCTGGGGCTTCTGTTACGACAACGGTTATACTCCCTTCATCGACTATAACCTCTTCAAGCAGCAGGGCGAAGAAGGAGCTGTCTACTACTCCTACTCCCCCACCACACGCCGCACCGCAGCCTTCTTTGCCAACGGTACCTACAGCTATGACGCCCGTTATACCCTCACCGGCACCTACCGCTACGAAGGCTCCAACAAGCTCGGCAAGGCCCGCAGCTCCCGTTGGCTCCCCACCTGGAACGTGTCAGGCGCTTGGAATGCTCACCTCGAATCATGGTGGGAGCGCATCAGCCCCATCGTAAGTAACGCTACCTTGCGTGCATCTTACTCGCTCACCGCAGATGCCGGCCCCGATTACATCTCCAACGCCGCCGCCATCTTCAACCCCTACAAGCCCTGGAGACCTCTCACTCAGGTCAATGAGCTCGGCATCACCCTCGAGGAAATCGCCAACTCAGAGCTTACCTACGAAAAGAAACATGAGCTTAACATCGGTGCCGACCTCGGCTTCCTCAACAACCGACTCAACCTCGTCTTCGACTGGTACACCCGTAACAACTACGACCTTATCGGTGACATCTACACCCAGGGCGTAGGCGGTCAGAACCACAAGATGGCCAACGTGGCCGAGATGAAGAGCCACGGTGTAGAGTTTACCATCTCTTCCCACAACATCGCCACCCGCGACTTCAACTGGGACACCGACTTCACCTTCTCATACACCAAGAACACCATCACCAAGCTCGACGCTCGCGCCAACGTGATGAAGTTCATCTCCGGTCAGGGCTTCGGCCGCGAAGGTTACCCCGTGAGAGCCCTCTTCTCGATTCCCTTCATGGGTCTCAACGAAGAAGGTATCCCCACCTTCATCAACGAAAAGGGTGAGCTCACCACCTCCGACATCAACCTCCAGGAGTTTGAAAACCTCGGCCACCTTGTATATGAAGGCCCCACCGATCCCCCCTACAACGGCGGCTTCGGCAACAACTTCCGCTACAAGAACTGGCACCTCAACCTCTTCATAACTTATAGCTTCGGCAATAAGATTCGTCTCGATCCGGTATTCTCGGCCGTTTACTCCGACCTTACCGCCACTCCTAAAGAGTTCAAAAACCGTTGGACTATGCCCGGCGACGAAAACATCACCACAATCCCCACCATCGTCTCCAAATGGCAGTATCAGCAGGACTCTCAGATCGGACGCGCTTATAACGCCTATAACTATTCTACCGCACGTATCGCCAACGGCGACTTCATCCGCATGAAAGACATCTCCGTTACATACGACGTGCCCCAGTCTTTCCTCAGCCATCTCCGCATGCGCTCGGCTTCGCTCAAACTCCAGGCCACCAACCTCTTCCTGCTCTACAGCGACAAGAAGCTCAACGGCCAGGACCCCGAGTTCTTCAACTCAGGCGGTGTGGCAACCCCCTCTCCCAAGCAGTTTACATTCACTCTGCGTCTGGGCCTCTGATAACCTCTCTACTTGAAATCTCTTAAATCTGAAAAAATGGTCAATTTTAGACATTTCCCCATATACCTCGGAGTGGCTGCTCTGGCTGCGACAGCAGTGTCGTGTGACGATTTCCTCGACGCAACCCCCGACCAGCGTGTCACCATCGAGACCCCCGAACAGGTGCGCCTCCTCATGGTCGACGCCTATGCCAGCGCCAACTACGGCACCGTGTGTGAGTTCTCCACCGACAATGTTATCGACAATACCGCTCCCGACGAAAACGGTATGCGCTACAACCTCACCTACTATGATCTCCAGGATCTCGAGGCTTTTGGCTGGGATAACATCGTCTCCAACATGGACACCGACTCCCCCTCTTCCGTCTGGGCCGGCTACTACCACGCTATCGCCGTGTGTAACAACGCCCTCGAGGCCATCGAGAAGCTTGAGAAAGAGGGTCGCGGTGAGGAAGTGGCCGCTCTCAAGGGCGAAGCCCTCGTGAGCCGCGCTTACCACCACTTCATCCTCGCCAACATCTTCGCAATGCCCTATGCCGGCGAGACCGCCTCGGCTTCGATTCCCGGCATCCCCTACATGACCGAGCCTGAGACAAAGGTGCTCGTTCACTACGAGCGTCAGCCCCTCAGCGAAGTCTACGCCCACATCGCCGCCGACCTCGAAGAGGGTCTCCCCCTCATCAACGACGGTATCTACTCGGTGCCCAAATACCACTTCAACCGCAAGGCCGCCTGCGCTTTCGCCGCCCGCTTCTACCTCTTTGCCCGCGACTATGAGAAAGCCGAGGCCTATGCAACCGAGGCTCTCGGTGGCGAGACCGCCAACCCCGCCGGCCAGATGCGTAACTTCTGGGCCAAGTCGTTCACCAGCTACGACGCCCTTGTTGCCGCCTATGTCAGCGCCGACGAGCAGAGCAACTTCATGCTCCTCCCCACCTACTCGGTGTTCAACCGTCGCCGCGGCTCACGCTTCGCCCTCAACCGCGATGCCAAGGCTGCCACCATCTACGGCAACGGCCCCACATGGAACACCTCCTACACCCACTACTACTGTCATCCCTGCTATGCCGGTAAGATCTACATCCGTTCCTCTCAGGAATATGGCTGCTTCTTCCCCAAGGCAGGCGAGATATTCGAATACACCGACAAGATCGCCGGCATCGGCTACTGTCACGTGATCCGCTGTGAGTTCACCGCCGAAGAGGCCCTCCTCACCCGCGCCGAAGCCCGCATCTGGCTGGGACGCATCGACGAGGCCGTCGCCGACCTCGCTATCTGGGACGAGAGCCGTCAGAAGCTCCCCGATCTCAACATCCAGTTCCCCAAGCTTACCCGCCAGACCATCGAGAGCTACTATGCCACCGACCCCGAAGGCTACGGTGTGGTTAAGCCCCTCAACATCGACCGCGTGTATCCCTCTCCCCGTTATACCACCACTCCCGACATCGAACCCTATCTCCAGTGCGTGCTCCACTTCCGCCGCATCGAGACCATCGACGACGGTATGCGTTGGTTTGACATCCGCCGCTATGGCATTGAGGTTACCCACAAAGTAGGTCTCAACCGTGTTGAAACACTCACCTGGAATGATCCCCGCCGCGCTATTCAGATTCCCCCCGAGGTTATAGCCGCCGGTTTCACCCCCAACGACCGCATCCCCAAAGGCAGCAACGACGCTCCCGTGATGATGCCCGCTTCGCTCATGAAGGTCGCTGACTGAAACCCCTCTCTCCCTTCATTCTCACAATCCTGCTTTATTCCATAATCTAAGCACTCTTAACTGAAATGAAATTCAATAATCTCAAATATGCCGGCGTGGCTCTCGCGGCCCTCATCTCGATGCCTTTCTTCTCGGGATGCTCCTCCGACGAGCCCGACACCAACAACAGTATCTTCGGTGAGACTGACGAAACTCTCGATCCCGACAGCTACACCTACGCCTTCGACTGCTGGATTCGCGACAACTACCTCAAGGTCTACAACTGCGAGTTCCGCTATCAGATGCAGCACATCGGCACCGACATGAGCTACAACCTCGTGCCCGCCACCCTCGAAAAAGCCGAAGACCTCGCCCTCCTCACCAAATATCTCTGGTTTGACGTCTACGGCAAGCTCGTCGGCGAGGACTTCCTCAAGCAGTATGGTCCCAAGATTCTCCACCTCATCGGCTCTCCCGCCTACAACCCGGTCAACCACACCGAGATTCTCGGTCTCGCCGAGGGTGGTCTGAAAGTGTCGCTCTTCAAGGTCAACGAGCTCGACGTCAACAACACCTCGCTCCTCAACGAGCACTACTTCAAGACCATGCACCATGAGTTCGCTCACATCCTCCACCAGACCAAGACCTACCCCCGTGAGTTCGACCTCATCAACACCGTTAACTACGAGCCCAACAACTGGCAGGACCGCAACGGCGCCATCGTCAACTCGCTCGGCTTCTCCACAACCTACGCCTCCTCTCAGAGCCGTGAGGACTTTGCCGAGACCTGCGCCAACTACATCACCCGCACCTACGACCAGTGGGACCTCATGCTCTGGATAGCCTCCAAAGGCTGGGAAACTACCTATGCCGACGACTATGCCTACGCCTACTATTACTATGCCTCTCCCGCCGACCGTGAGAACGACGTGCGCACCTATGTGGGCCTCTACGTCTCTCCCGAGGCCAACAACGGCATCTTCGGTGTAGCCGAGACCACTGCCAAATCAGGCTCCGCTCCCTACTCCTACTCTAAGATCCACACCACCGTGGCCTCTGTTGAAGACTACATCAAGCGCATGCAGGCTCAGCACGAGCTCGTGCCTGTGGCCGACACCGACCTCCACGACGGCAAGGCCAACATCGAGCAGAAAGTCTCAATCGCCCGCAACTGGTTTAAGGACTCATGGGGTCTCGACATCGACGCCCTCCGCGACGAGGTTCAGTCGCGCCAGAGCCTCATCCCCATCGACTCGCTCCGCAACCAGGTCAACCAGTATAAGTGATTAAGAGTATTCCTCAACCCCTTAATTCCAATTCGACTACAATGAAATCATTTTTCAAAATAGCTTTGGCAGCCACCCTCTCTCTCCCCCTCATGGTGGCCTGCTCCAACGAAGAAGACAACCTCTTCGACCAGTCGTCGGCCGACCGTCTCGACTCTGCCGTCAAGGAATATGCTCAGCTCCTCCAGGCTGCCCCCAACGGTTGGGCCATGCAATATTTCACCAACGACAACGAGCCCGGCTACACCTACATCATGCGCTTCGACCCCTCGATGGCCGTGACTATCGGCGGCAACAACCAGTGGCTCGGCAACAAATATGCCGAAGAGACCTCTGTCTATAAGTTTATCACCGACAATGGTCCCGTGCTCTCACTCTCGTCGTTCAACAACGTGTTCCACATCCTCGCCGACCCCATCGACGTGCCCACCACCTCCGAAAGCGAGCTCGGCTACGGCCACAAGGGCGACTATGAGTTTGTGGTAATGGAAGCCGCTCCCGACTTCGTGCGACTCAAAGGCAAGAAATACGGTCAGAAAATCATCATGACCCCCCTCGACGCCGACGTTGACTGGCAGACCTACCTCAACGACCTCACCACCCTCAAGAACTCGATGTTCAACACCCGCTTCGAGCCCCTTCTCCTCAAGAGCGACAAGCTCAACTACACCGTCACCGGCATGAACTCCGGCGTGATGAGCCTCGTGGCCGACGGCGACGACGCCCTCACCCAGACCCAGACCGTCAACTTCATCGTCACCTCAACCGGCATCCGTTGCTCAAAGACCTGGACCGCCAAAGACGACCTCTTCAAGATCAACGAGTTTGAGCGCCTCGCCGACGGCAGCCTCCGTCTCATTCAGCCTGAGGGCGAAGATGTGGTCATCACCTCGCGCCCCCTCTCTGAAATCTACTCCACCCCCGGTTTCACCTGGCGCATAGACCTCGAAGCCACCACCGGCACCTTCGCCACCCTCCTCTCCAAGATTGCCGACGACACCAAGGCCGCCCTCAAGCGCAACTTCACCGGCATCGACTTCTCCTATGTCTCCTCAGGCGTGCCCGAGCCCACCTACGCCCTCTCCTTCCGCATGAGCGGTTCGTCGGCTGCCGCCTATGTCTATGGCAATGTCACCGCCACCGGCGACAACACCGTCAAGATCGCCTACTCCACCACCGAGGGCAACAACAACGGTGTGCGCCGTCTCGACGACGTGGCCGGCCTCATCCCCTTCATCAACGCTGTTGCCTCTACTGAATTTACTATCGAGACCGAAAACGTGCTCTCTCCCTCCACCATCCGTCTCGTCTCCAAATCCAATCCCGCCGACGTTATCGTCGTCAAGATCGCATAATTCATTTTTCATTAACCCGGTAGTCGGAGCTAACCCTCCGGCTACCGAATAAATTTAACCAATCGGTATTCAATTATGAAAAAATCTTTACTCATGCTCGCAGGCGCCGCCATCGCCGTGTCTGCTTCAGCCGCAGGGCCCCGCGTCATCAGCAACGCTCCCGCCAAGGTTTCTCCTGACATGAAACAGGTTGTAAACAAGGTTGACAACAATCTCCCCCTCAATGCCGTGGTTGCCAACGTGGCCAAGCCCGCTGCAGCTCAGCCCGCAGGCGAGATTCCCGCAGCCGCTCAGCTCAACATCAGCTACTATGTTCCCGCCATGACCTTCTACCCCATCATGACTATGAGTGTCAACGGTCAGGACGGCTACTACTCTACCCTCAACCCCGTTGTCGCTCCCTTCTACGACAACCTCTGGGAAAACAACTCCCACTACTACGACCCCGCCACCGGAAAATATATCAGCATCGCTAAGGAAGGCTATGATTTCCTCTGGTCATATATGAACAACACCCAGCAGAGCAACGACATCGACCTCTCTTTCGGTGCTTCTCCCTTCTATGTAACCCTCTACGGTCAGAACGTTCCTACCCTCGAATATGACGGTCAGACCTACGCTACCCAGGACGGCAAGAGCGAAATGTTTGTAATCTACGGTGGTAACGGTAACCCCGGCGACACCTATCTCAACGCTGTTGCCAACGCTCAGGGCTGGACCAACCCCACCTATGGCGGCGCTTACCCCTACCAGACCGGTTCAGGCAATCCCGACTACTTCGGCAACTTCGTTTCTTACTCTTTCCACGGCGGTTCAGCCGGTGCTGATGCCATGAACAACCAGTGGCAGAAAGGCTATGCCTCCGACGGCCTCACCGACGTTAATGTAACCGGTTTCGTTCAGAAATTCGACGCTCCCGTTGCTCCCTATGCCCTCTCTTACATCGAGATGATGGCCGCTGTTAACTGTGAGCCCGGTGCCACCCTCATCTTCACCTTCATCTCTCTTGATGAAAACGGCAACACCGACGAGGTGCTCTACAAAACCACCTACACCTTCTCTGCAGGCCTCAACACCTACAACGGCAGCAGCTACTCCACCACTCCCATCCGCGTTGACCTCACTACCGACGACGGCGTTGAAGAGCTCAACTACATCCTCGTCGACAAACCCATGATCATGGTTGTTGCCGGCTTCACCGATGAGAAATTCACCTCATTCCAGCCCTCTATCGCCGGTATGAACTGTCTCAGCTACGGTGGCATGGACGCTTCCGACCACCACGAGATTCTTCCCGTGCCCCAGCTCGTTGCCGGTATGGTTGAAGGCACCTACAAGGGTGAGAAACACACCTTCCTCCTCGACTTCCCCTACCTCGCTTCTTTCTCAAGCGGCGAAGTTGTTTACTACAGCTCGTTCAACATGACCATGGGTATCGAATACCCCTATGTTGCTCCCTTCTACTGCTACAACACTCAGGAAGACCTCGAGCCCCTCGAAACTGTTAACGTTTGGCCCGCTGACGGCGAAATGATCTGGGACTACATGATCCTCACCGACGCTTCTGTTGACGACGTTATCGTTTCGACCGTCGACGGCGACGAGCTCCCCAACTGGCTCAGCGTTATCGTTGAAGCTCCCACCGACGAAGAAATCGCCGAATATCGCGCAGGTCTCAACAACCAGTATATCGAGCCCCGCTACCTCAACGTTGAGTTCAACCTCGGCTCATCTGTTTCTGCAATCCAGTCTACCGACGTCGTTATCACCTACAAAGGTCAGTCAGCCACTTTCCACGTCTCAGCCACTCCCGAAGCCGGCATCGACGCTGTTAAGGCCGACACTATCAACGAAAGCGAAGTCGTAGCCAACGAATACTTCGACCTCACCGGCCGTCAGCTCTCAGCTCAGCCCGAGTCAGGTCTCTGCATCCGTCGCGCCACCATGGCCAACGGCAAAGTCATCACCGTTAAAGTAGCAAGATAATTCCCTTACCAATATCTTTGCATAAAGAAGAATAGATTCCCCTGATGTGAAGGCACACCTCTTGCTCTTCACATAGATGGCGGGCCTTGCGGGAGCAACGCCCGTCATTTTTTTCTTCTTCCCGATTTTCAGAGGGTTCTGAACTATTCTTAATTTCTGACTTTCGCTATGTTAATTCTCAAAAAAAAACACCATTTCTTTTGGTTGTTTGAAAAATAAGTCGGATATTTGTACCCAAATCCGTATGTAATGTCACTACCTCGCCGTGGCATCACATCTTTTTCTATCATTACGATCCTATTATTTTGAAGCGTAGAAGCTTAATAATATATTATTAATCAACAAGTTTAACTTTCTATGAGAAAAACTTTTCTTAAAGTATCGTTCTTCTCATTGCTGACTCTCGGCATGGCCGCGTCATTCACCTCCTGTAAGGACTATGATGACGACATCCAGAACCTCCAGACTCAGATCGATGAGATGAACAAGAGCATCAAGGAGATGCAAGACAAGATCAACTCCGGATGCGTTATCACTAACGTTGCTCAGGATGGAAAAGGCGTGACTTTCACCCTTAGCGACGGCAAGACTTACACTGTTACCAATGGCGAAAACGGTAAGGACGCTGACGTTTGGACCATCGGTCAGGTAAACGGTCAATATGTATGGTTCCTCAACGGCACCGCTACCACCTATCCCGCTCAGGGCCCCAAAGGCGACAAGGGCGATAAGGGTGAAACCGGCGCTACCGGTGCTACCGGCGCTCAGGGCGAACAAGGTCCTCAGGGTCCTGCCGGTCCCACTGGTCCTCAGGGTCCTCAGGGTCCCGAAGGTCCTGCCGGCCCCCAGGGTCCTCAGGGTCCCCAGGGTGACAAAGGCGACAAGGGCGATACCGGCGACTACTATGTTCCCGGTGAAGACGGCTACTGGTATCTCGTAAGCGGTGGTAAGAAAACCAAAACCGATACTCCCTGGCGTCCTGCCTCTGAGGAAGGTATCACCGCTGTTGACAACGGCGAAACCGTTACCCTCTATGGCCTCAAGGATGCAGAAGGCAAGGGCCTCGATCCCCTCGTAATTCAGAAGAACGCTCAGCTCCGTGGCCTCGAGTTCGAACCCGAACTCTATGTTAACGGTATCGAAGCTGCCCGCTACACCGCTCTCTTTAAAGAGACTAAGACAGCTGTTGCCGCTACCGGCACTGTTACAAACGTAACCGGTGGCCCCACCTACAAAATCGAAAAGGGTCAGCCCGCAAGCTATAAAGCAGGTACTGCTTCGTTTGTATCAAGTGCATACAACGAACTTGTCTATAACATGAACCCCACCAACGCCTCTGTTAAGGGCTTGAAATATGGCTTGATGTTCGCTGACAAGGAAGTTGTTTCTCGTGCTCCTGAACTCGTAGACGGCAACATCTATATCGAAGATGGCGTAATGACCGTTAATTATCAGGTTGATAACTTTAGATCTATCCTTTTCCCCGGTCAGACTGAAGTTATCAATGAAGTAGGTCTGCTTCAGAGCTGGATTAATAATGGCTATATCGTAAATGAGCCTGGTCATGTTATTAATCCCGATGATCAGAATACTCCCAACAACATTGACGGTTCAAGACTTACCGGTTTTGAAAACTACGGCAAGTTCTCGATGGCTAAGTTTGTAGTTCAGCTTAACGACAATGGCATCGTTTCTTCTAACTATGCTGCTCTTGTTCCTGCTGTTGATTGGATCTGGTCATTCGCATTTGCTAAGCCTGCCGATCTTTCTGCTACTGCTACCTCAGGCGCTACATACACCTACTACAACTACCTCAATGGTGTTACCGGTAAGAGCCTTTATACTCCTTACAATACAGCCGACGAAGCAGCTCAGACAAATATTATCAATGTTAATGTTGACTATGATAAGACTGTAAACCTCGCTGAGAAACTCAGTGTTATTACAGCAAACTATGATTTTGTAACCAAAATTTGGGTTGACAGCAATAATCAGCCTACCTGCTGCAATAATAATGTTGTTTCTCTCGCTCAGATTGCTGAACAGTATGGTCTTACCCCCCGCTTCGCTATGCTCCAGTACACTCGTGGTACCAGCCAGACTCGCGAAGACGCTTTCGGTACTGTTAACGCTACTACCGGTGAATTTACCCCCTGCTACTTCAACAACGCTAACCAGAGCGTTAGCAACGTTGGCGTAAGCAACAAGTCTAACATCGGTCGTCAGCCCATCGTGG
Organism: uncultured Bacteroides sp.; assembly: GCA_964384885.1. Classification (GTDB taxonomy): domain Bacteria; phylum Bacteroidota; class Bacteroidia; order Bacteroidales; family Muribaculaceae; genus Paramuribaculum. The sequence continues at coordinate 1,857 of CAYLMR010000009.1, read as the reverse complement.
TTGTAACCCTCGTTGACGCTGCAGGTAACGTTGTTCTCGGTCAGTACATCAAACTCGAGCTCGTTGAACAAGCTGCTGAGATTCCCTCATCAGATGTTGAGATCGACCTCGGTACTAAGGAACTCCCCTACCAGTGCCCCGACAATGTTATTTCAACCACTTGGGAACAGGTAGCCGGTCAGCTCCTCTCAGTTATCAACATCTCTAAGACTCAGTTCGAAAACGAGTATCAGCTCTCTACTGTTACTGTCAATGGCCAGAAAGTTGGCTATCCTTACGTTAAAGTTGGTGACAACTTCGTATGCGTAGCTGATCCCGCTCAGGCTGCAGGTACTAACCTCCAGGCCGGCTTCACCAAGTCTATTAACAACACCTGGTGTAACTTCGGTACCTTCGCTTGGAACCCCGACGGCGCTACCGGTCTCACCACTCAGTACCTCACCCTTACCATCACCAGGGCTCAGTACGAGAACTACTACTACAACGAAGCTGCTTATAGGGCTAACAAGACTCCGTTCCTTATCGTAACCGATCAGCCCGTTAACCAGACCGTTTATGCTCGCTTCGAGCACAAGACTCGTCCCAACACCTTCATCTACATCGGCTTTGACATCAAGACCCTCGGCCTCCAGACCGTGACCTATGCTGAAAAGCAGCCCACCTACTGGAGAACTGAAGATGTAGTTGTGATGAATACCTCAGTTCCTCTTGCTACCAATGACGTTCTCGTTTACTCGATGAACATCAACAACATCTGGATTGGTAATCAGGTTAAGGTTACTGGTGCTCCCGCTTACCTCGGCAACGTCTTCAAACAGACCTACTGCTTCGCTCCCACTCAGCCCTCTGTTTCTTACACCGCTCCTGACGGCGTGAGGTATGAGCTCACCATCGGTCTTGGTCCTGACGAGTTCACCCTCGAAGCAAAACGTGGCAATGGCGCTGCTGAGACTATCGCTAAGATCAACAACGGTATCTCTTACTCTGACGGTCAGGCTAACACTGCCGAACTCGTTTACGGTGGTGCTACCACCCCCGGCGGCGAACCCACCGACAACGCTAAGTATATCATCAACGCTTCAGGCATCAACGGTGCTAACCCCGTTTACCTCAACATGCTCATGAAGGTTGAATATGGTACTGCTAACACCTGCTACATCCCTGTTGCTAACAACTTCGCTTACAAGACCCAGGTATTCCGTCCCATCGACGCTACTCCTTCAGGCATTGAAACTGTTCCTGATGCAGGCACTGTTGCTCAGTCTACCTTCCACATCGGTAAACTCATCCAGCCCTTCGTTGACTGGCAGGGTACCAAGCTTTGGTATGCTAACGCTAACCCCCCGTATTCTACCTCTGTTAACACTTACAACGGCGTTAACGTAGCTAACTACTACAAACTCAAAGCTATCAGCATCGACACCAAGAACATCACCACCAGCTACAGCAACGATCCCCAGACCGGTAAGCCCATGTCGGAGACCTTCCCCTACATGTCTCTTACCTTCTCGCAGGCTCCTAATGCTGACGGTTATGTAGTTATCGGCGATCCCAACGGCGCTACCTTCCTCGATGTAACCGAGATTGGTAAGGTGACCGGCGTTTACTACAACGATAACATCGTCTTCAACCAGAACGTTTACATCTTCATCCCCTACTACGTTGACTATGCTTGGGGTGCCCACGTATTCATGGGCTACGCTACCCTCACAGTTACCCCCACCGTAGGCGCTTGATAAAAACCGACATTCGATAAGCCAAAGGCCTCGGCCTGAAGCTTAAACCCTAATAAGAAATTAGCAATCACCCTTCGTGGGTGGTTGCTAATTTCATTAACTCAAATTAGTCGAATTAGTC
>CAYLMR010000008.1:35368-39428 GCA_964384885.1 uncultured Bacteroides sp. | reverse complement strand
GGGGGAGGGTTTCGTGGGGTGGAAAGTTTTAGTTATCTTTGCGGGGACGGGGAGGCAGGTTGCTCTCCGGCACAAAATTTTAATAAAGTATGGCAAACAGAAAACCGATAACTTTCGACACCACTGTGAGGGCATTGCTCACGGCGGCGGTGATTGTCGTGATATTCTATCTCATTTATTATCTGAGAAATGTGTTGCTTCCATTTTGCGTGGCGTGTATCATAGCCTATCTTCTCGAGCCGCTGGTGACGCTTCAGCAACGGCGCTTCAAGATGCGCCACCGCGCCGTGCCGGTGTTGCTCACTCTGCTTGAGGCGGGTATCGTGGTCGGCGCGATATGCTATTTCTTCATTCCGTCGATAATCAATGAGATCGGCGAGCTCGACAGAATAGTCAAGGCCTCTGACGGCCATAAAAACAGCCTGATGTTTATACCTCCCGAGGTTGAGGATTATATACGCAACTATTTGAGCTATAACAATATCGTTGACTTTTTGAATGACGGAAGAATCACAGCGGTGCTCAACAAAAGCACCACAGCCCTGGCCGCCACGGTAGATTTTCTGATGCACACCCTGGAGTGGCTCATGACATTTATCTATGTGATATTCATAATGCTTGACTACAAGCAGCTTATGAGTGGCTTTCACAGCGTTGTGCCTCCCCGCTACCGCGACATGCTCTATCCGGTGTTTGACGATATTAAGAACAACATGAACAGCTATTTCCGTTCGCAGGCGGTGATAGCGGCCTGTGCGGCAGTGCTCTATTGCATAGGCTTTTCGATTGTCGGCCTCCCGATGGCCATAGTTATGGGCATAATGGTGGGAGTGCTCTACATGATACCCTATTTCCAGTATATCACCATTTTGCCGGTGATGGTGCTGTGCTACATCTATTCGCTCACGGGAGAGTGTGTGTTCTGGACCGAGCTTGGCAAATGTGCCCTCGTATATGTCATTTCGCAGTCGATATGCGACTATATGCTCACCCCCAAAATCATGGGCAAGACTCTCGGCCTCAACCCCGCCATAATATTGCTGTCGCTGTCGGTGTGGGGCTCGCTGATGGGCATAATCGGCATGATAATAGCCCTGCCGGTCACCTCGCTGCTCATAGCCTATTATAAGCGTTATGTGCTGAAACCGGTGTCGCCCGACGCCGGGGAATCATCCACCGCCGCCGGGCGACACAAGTCGGTTGAAAATCAGGATTAAAGGCTGAGAAGCAGAGGGATAATGTCGCCCTGCGCGCCGGGAGCGGTGAGCTTGAGCGAGTAGCCCGAGGTGGTGAGATTGAACACGCTGCGGAGTGTGCCCTGCTTGTCGGCCGAAAGCCATGACAGAGGCACCACGCATACCATCGCGCCCTCTTTACCCTCCATGTCGGGGGCGAAAGAGTTGTTGGCCTTACCGTCGAGGGGGAGTGTCGACAGGGCGAGATAGCCGTCGATGTTGCCGAGCTTCACGGTCATGTCGCCGAGAGCCACGGTGGTGATGCCCTCCTTGTCGGTCTGCGGCTGAAGGCCGGTCTGCTCGGCAAGAGAGCGAATCTGCTCAATAGCGTCGTTGACCTCCTTCTGAGGCATGTGGGCCATGACGAGGAAATCAATCATATCGGGCGAGGGATTGTTGATGTCGGCACCTTCGCGCGGCACTGCGGCCACAGCCACCGTGCCGTCGATCGACTTGAGATAGGGGAGCACGAGCGAAACGGCAAAATTGGCCTCGCGGTTGAAAGCGCTCACGAGCCTTGAGGCGGCATCCCAGTCAACTTCGGGAGTGAGACCCACGGCGGCCACCATAGCGGCGTTGTCGGGCACATATCTCAGGAAGTCGTTGCTGATGGTCTTGAAGCCGGGAATCTCAACCGGTTTGCCGGTCGACAACATTCTCTGACCGTTGAGAGCCACGGTCTTGTCGCTGACGGTAAGGGTGGAGCAGAGCCATTGCGACTCGTCGCCGTCGAGGGGGAGTTTCTCGTCGAGCTGATGGCAGTTGAGAGCCATTATCAGCGCGCCGCTCTGGTTTTCGAGATATTCGGCAATTCCTTTATACTTGGTGATGTTGTTGTCTTTGCTGAGGTTAACGGCATTGGTAATCGCTTCGGCAAGCTGTTCATCCGACCTGCAGTCGGCCATCCAGCCATAGCCGGGAGTGAGTTTGCTCAGAGCCACGCGCAGATTGGAATTTCCGTTGCTGAAAATCCGGGTTTCGGCATCGTCGGCGCTACCGGTTGAAAATCCCGCTGCGGTGAGCGAGGAGGTGAAATTGTCGTCATTGTCAACGGCAAACACCGTCAGGTCGAGGCCGCTGCCCTGAGAGAAGAAAGCGGCTACGCCGTCGTTGTTGGCACTCGACACCACGCCGCGCACTTCGCTGAGATTGGAGGAAATCTTCGACGCGTTTTCGTCGGTGAGACCCGCGTCGGTGAGCTCACCGAAATTGACTATCGCGGTCATCGTGGCCGACTCGGGAATGTTGTGGAGCAGTCTGCCCCTCGAAGGCTCGGAACATGAAGCCCCCACTAAGAGGAGAACCACCGCGGCTATCAGGCCGCACATACTTGAAAATTGTTTCATAAAGCGCTGTTTTTAAGTTGCAACATATATATAATAACAACTCACCACCCCATAATCTTATCCCCCTCCCCACATTTTTTCGCAGGGATGGACGAAAATGGAGGGGCGGAGGGGCGGTGGCGTTGAAAAAATTGCTAACTTTGCCCCTTGTGAGGGGAGCGCTTCAGGTCTCCGCACATGTTTTTTGAACTCATAATCACATCCCGACAACATGAATCCAGTATCCAATAGGGTTGCAAACCTTTCGCCGTCAGCCACTTTAGCCATGTCTCAGAAAAGCGCCGAGCTCAAGGCTCAGGGCGTTGACGTGATCAATCTCGCCGTGGGAGAGCCCGATTTCCCCACTCCTGCCCACATCAAGGAGGCAGCTAAAAAAGCTATCGACGACAATTTTACATTCTATACCCCTGTGCCCGGCTATATGTCGCTGCGCAAGGCTATCGTTGACAATCTCGCGGCTACCAACGGGGTGGTCTATGCCCCCGAGCAGATTGTGGTGGGCAATGGTGCCAAGCAGGCGCTCTGTAATGTAATTCTGTCGGTTGTAAATCCCGGCGATGAGGTTATCATCCCCACCCCCGCATGGGTGAGCTATGTCGAGATGGTGAAACTTGCCGAGGGCGTAACCGTTGAGGTGCCCGCCGGCATAGACCAGGATTTCAAGATCACCCCCTCACAGCTCCGCGCCGCCATCACCCCCAAGACCAAAATGGTGTTGATCTGCTCACCGAGCAACCCCACCGGCAGCGTCTACACTCCCGCCGAGCTGGAGGAGATAGTAAAGGTGCTTGCCGACTATCCCGACGTGATAGTGCTCGCCGACGAAATCTATCAGCACATCAACTTCACCGGCCAATATCGCAGCCTCGGCTCGTTTAAGGAGATTGAAGACCGCACCGTGGTGATCAACGGTGTGTCGAAAGCCTATGCCATGACCGGCTGGCGAATCGGCTTCTGTGCCGCTCCGCTCCCCATCGCCAAAGCCGTGACCAAGCTCCAGAGCCAATATTCGTCAAACGCCTCGTCGATAGCTCAGAAAGCTGCCGAAGCTGCCTACAGCGGCTCGCAGGCTTGTGTCGAGGAGATGCGCGTGGCCTTTGAGCGCCGCCGCGACCTGGTGGTTGAACTCGCCTCACAGATTCCCGGCCTCAAGGTCAACAAGCCTCAGGGCGCCTTCTATCTTTTCCCCGAAGTTTCGGCCTATCTCGGCAAGAAAGCCGGCGACAAGGTGATAGCCACCTCGGGCGACCTCGCCATGTATCTTCTCGAAGAGGCTCACGTGGCCACCGTCGACGGCTCGGCTTTCTGCCTGCCCGGATATATCCGTCTGAGCTATGCCACCTCTGACGATAACATCCGCGAAGCCATGCGCCGCATCGCCGCCGCCCTCGCCAAACTCAGCTAACCCCCCCTCTTCCCATATCCCCACACCGGAGGCTGCGCCACCCCGCGCAGCCTCCGCCGTATTTTAATATGTCA
>CAYLMR010000008.1:18102-35268 GCA_964384885.1 uncultured Bacteroides sp. | reverse complement strand
CCCACACCGGAGGCTGCGCCACCCCGCGCAGCCTCCGCCGTATTTTAATATGTCACTAATTCAATATCCGGTGGATTTATTATAAGAAATTGATTATCTTTGCAGTAGAAAACGAAGTGAAATGAAGAATCTCAGATTTGAATGTGCCTTCTCCCGGTCGGCTGTAAGAAACAACACAATAGCAATGGGGGCAATATCTCTCCTGATTATCATACTCATGGCTGACTTAGGCTTCAAATTAGGAGGATGGATCGGAATCCTGATAGTGGTGCCGATCATAGGCATATTGGTATATGGCCTTGTGTATATGAACCGACTGCCTCACGAAAGCTATCTCGAAATCACCGAAGACGGTCAATTGAAATGTAAATACAAAGGACGCGCTGCCGTGAGTTTTCCCATCAATGAGATAACCTCAATCGAACCGGCGTCATTCCAGCAGGCGACTGAGAGATATGCCACATTGCCCGTGTTGCTGAATAGTAAGGGGTGGGAACTATATCCCTCGGAGGGTGTTTTGATCACATTCAGCAGGAAGTGGAGAAAAAGCGTCTTCCCTGTATATTTCAATCCGGCCGACATTCAAGGCTTCATATCAGCCGTCAAGCGCGCCCAAGCCACCTCGTCCCAATGATGATAAGTTAAATGGCACATTAAAATTAGTCTTTGATTGCATTGAGATCTCTCCCGGCATAACAGCATATGCAAAATTCAACAAACCCAAAAGCTGTCGGGACAGGGGGAGATTTGGTGGGGGTGGTTTGGAGAGTTTTTTGTAATTTTGCGGGATAAACGGTTTTAATGCGCTTATTATTTAGTTAAGATGAATCGTCAACATTATAATATGCTCCTGCTGCCGGTGGCGCTGATATGCGTGCTTATCTGCGTGGCCTGCGCCTCGATAGGCCGCCCCGAGGGTGGTCCGCGCGACACTTTCCCGCCGGTGTTTATCTCCGCCAATCCCTCCGACGGCGCCCTCAATGTCAAGACCAACCGCATAAGGCTTCATTTCGACGAAAATATCACCCTCAAGGATGTGATGAGCAATGTGGTGGTGTCGCCGGCCCAGAAAGAGATGCCCCACATCGCGGGCAACGGTCATGTGGTGACGGTTGAGCTCAAGGATACCCTCAAAGACTCAACTACCTATACCATAGACTTCGGCAACGCCATCTCCGACCTCAACGAGGGAAACATTCTCGACGGTTTCAGCTATGCTTTTTCGACCGGTCCGACAATCGACACCCTGCGTATCTCGGGCATGGTTTTCGAGGCTAAGACCCTGGAGCCGGCTCAGGGAATGATGGTGGGTGTCTACAGCAATCTCTCTGATACGGCCATCCACACCCTCCCTCTCGAACGCCTCACCCGCACAGACCAATACGGAAGATTCACGATACGCAACCTTGCGCCGGGCACCTACCGCATCTATGCCATCAACGACCTCAACCGCGACTATAAGTGGGACCGTTCGGAAGATATTGCTTTCTATGACATGACGATCACCCCCACCACGTCGATGATCGACCGCGTCGACACTATTTCGGCGCGCGACGGCTCCGACTCGATAGTTACCGTCAAGGCAACCCAATATCTCCCCAACGATGTGTTGCTCACATGGTTTAACTATGGCTACGCGTCGCAATATCTGGCCAAAAACAACCGCAACGACCGCAATATAATCTATCTCGAGATGGGCACGAAGTCTGACTCGCTCCCCACGCTCACGGTGCTCGACGGGCCTCTCGCCGGCAAGACCGACAGGGAGTGGGCTGTGCTCGAAGCGTCGGCCACCCTCGACTCGCTCACCTATTGGATAAAGGACTCAACCCTCATTAAGACCGACTCGCTGAGAGTGGCAGCGCGCTATCTCCGCACCGACACCAACGACAATCTGTCGTGGACCACCGACACCCTGCGCCTCTTTATGAGAAAGCAGAAGTCAACCAGCAGCGACTCCAAGCCCAAGGCCAAAAACAACAGGGAGCCGAAAGACTCGCTTAACGGAGACTCGGTGCCCAAAATCGAGCTGATGAAAATCAAAATCAACTCTCCCAAGCCTCACAACCTCGGCACACCTCTGGTGGCCTCTATCGACGTGCCGGCGGGGGAATATCACCCCGAGATGGTGAAGCTCGAAATCATCGAGACCGAAAAATCGCGCGACCCCAACGACCCCAAGGAGACAAAAACAAGGAGGGTGATAGAGAATTTCGAGCTTAATTTCACCGACTCGCTCAAGCCGAGACTGCTCACGGGCAATATCACCGACTGGAAGCCGGGCCAGACCTATTGCCTCACCATCGACAGCGCGGCGATAGTTAGCATCTACGGCGTGCCCTCCGAGAAGCTCGAATATGAGTTCAACACCAAAGCCGCCGACGAATATTCCAACCTCACCTTCCATATCACCGGCACCGACGGACACCCCGCCATAGTGGAACTTCTCTCCACCAACGACGCTCCCGTGGCCAAAGCCCCGGTCAATGCGGCAGGCGACGCGGTGTTTAATTTCGTGACGCCCGGCAAGTATTATGCCCGCATGTTTTTTGACGACAACAACAACGGCATCTACGACATCGGCATAGTCGACTCTATCCAGCCCGAGGAGACAGCCTACTATCCCAAGCGCATCAACCTCAAGAAAAACTGGGACCTTGAGCAGTCGTGGGATATCTATGAGATAGCCATCGACATGCAGAAGCCCAACGAAATCAAGAAAAACAAGCCCAAGACCAAAGACGGCTCGACCACCGACAGCGAGGATGAAGATGAGGATGACGAGTTTGACCCCAACGACCCCTTCGGTTCGCTCAACTCCACCAACCGCAACGGCACTCCCCGCAGCGCCTTTGACACGAGTGGCCGGGGCAATATGCGCACCCGTTAACCCCCTCAGCCTTAAGATGAAACTCATAGCCTTTAACCGTGAGCCCGGCGACCCAATAGGGGAAATTCCGGCCATCGACCTCATACCCGACTCGGCCATCATCCTCCCGGGGCGCCCCATGTTTCTGCCTGAGTGGAGCTCGCGCTGGAAAGCCGAGCTGCTTCCCGCCGTGAGGATAAGCCGCCTTGGCAAAGCTATCAAGGCGCGCTTCGCCCCGCGCTATTATGACGCCGTGACCCTGTTGCTCAGGCTCCGCCCCACCGACCTTGAGGAGAGTCTGCGGAGCGCCGGATTGTCAGCGGCAATCGCCTCGGCGTTTGACAACTGTGTGCAGCTCGGCGAATGGATCACCCTCCCTCCCGAGGGGATTGACCGTGACCTCGAAATAAGCTTCTCCGACCGCACCGTCACCCTCACCCCCTCACAGCTCGAAGTCAACGGCGCTATCGAGGCGGCGGCGCGCTTTCTCACCATCAAGACCGGCGACATAATCGCCCCGCTCGCTCTCCCCACCGGAGCAGAGGTGGCCGTAGGGCTCGATTTTCGCGCCTCGATCAACTCCCGACCCGCTCTCACGGCGCGCCTCAAATAGAAAAAAACATAGTCAGCCACGCAATAATCCATGCCGGAGAGAGTTATATATAAGGTATCAAAGGCTTTCAACGCCAATAGATTTACCCTACAAACCTCCCCCAAATGAAGATTATCACATATCTCGGAAATATAAAGCGGTCGGCAGTCGTCATGCTCATGGCGGCCGTGGCCATAATGTCGTTCGCTCAGGACAAAAACCAGTTTAACCCGGTGCAGACAGGTGTTAACTCGCTCAACATCGCTCCCGACGCCCGCGGAGCCTCGATGGGCGACATCGGCGCCGCCACCGAGCCCGACGCAAACTCCCAGTTCTGGAATCCCTCGAAATATGCCTTTGCCTACAGCCGTGGCGGACTGTCGCTGAGCTACACCCCGTGGCTCCGCAAGCTCGTCAACGACATCTATCTTGCCAACCTCTCCGGCTACTGGAAAGTGGGCCGCGATGACAATCAGGCTGTTTCGGCCACTCTGAGATATTTTTCGCTCGGCGAGGTGTCGACAGCCTCGGATATTTCTTCGGGCGAGACGCTCAACCCCTATGAGATGTCGTTCGACGTGGGCTATTCGCGCAAGCTCTCCGAAAAATTCTCGATGGGCGTTGTGTTGCGCTACATTTACTCCGACCTCGGCTACTCATCCTCCTATGCCGGCGACCAGTCGACCGGCGCCTCAGCCTTCTCGGCCGACATTGCTGGCTATTTCACCACCTATCCCATCATCGGGCGCAACGAATGTCAGTTCTCATGGGGCTGGAACATCTCAAACATAGGCTCGAAAGTGGCTTATAATCACGGCGAAGACCCTGCATTCCTGCCCGCCAACCTCAAGTTGGGCACAGCCTTTACATTCCCCTTGGCCGACTACCACAACCTCACCTTCGCCCTCGACCTCAACAAGCTGCTCGTGCCCACCCGCCCGCTCGAAAGCAGCTATGACACCACCACCGCCGAGGGTCAGAAAGAATATCTCGAAGCCCTCGAAAACTGGGAAAACATGTCGTCGATCACCGGTATCTTCAAATCATTCTCCGACGCTCCCGGCGGAATGTCTGAGGAGTTCAAGGAAATCAACTGGAGCCTCGGCGCCGAATATGCCTACAACAACCAGTTCTTCCTCCGCGCCGGCTATTTCTATGAAAACGCCATGAAGGGCAACCGTAAATATTTCGGCATAGGCGCCGGCTTCTCGCTCAATGTGGTGAGACTCGATGCCTCCTATATGCTAGCCACCGCCCAGACCTCGCCTCTCGACCAAACCCTCCGCTTCACCCTCACCTTCGACATGGACGGTCTTAAGGAAATCATCGGCAAGCGCCGCTAACCTCATCATCATCCCCGGGAGTCATGACAGATATCAGAATAGGCAACGGATTTGACGTTCACCGCCTTGTGGAAGGGCGCAAGCTCATATTGTGCGGTGTGGAAATCGATTGGCACCTCGGCCTGCTCGGCCACAGCGATGCCGACGTAGCGATTCATGCCCTGTGTGACGCACTGCTCGGAGCCGCCGCCCTCGGCGACATAGGCAAACATTTTCCCGACACCGACCCCCGCTATAAAGGCGCCGACTCGCGCAAACTGCTGCGCGAGGTGGTGGGACTGTTGGCCAAAGAGGGTTTTAACGTAGGTAATGTCGACGTCACCATCATAGCCCAGGCGCCCAAGATGGCTCCGCATATCGAGACCATGCGCCAAAACCTCGCCCTCGATCTCGATATCGCCCTCGACCACGTGAGCGTAAAAGCCACCACTACCGAAAAGCTCGGCTTCACCGGCCGCGGCGAAGGAATCGCCGCCTCCGCCTCCGCCCTGCTCCTCAAGTAGCTACCAACCTATTATAGGGGAGGCCAAAGACCTTGAGGTTTGCCTACCGCTACCTATCAAGTTCATTCGCATAAATGTCTGTGTGAGATAACGATAATCAATTACTCTTGTTTGACCAGCTCGATGGCTTGTTTGCCTGTCATTCTCTCGATAGTCATTTCAATGGCGAGACATCTGTTAAACCCCCTCTTGATTTCTTCGTTAAGACTTTCATCATCATTGGGGTTGCATCTGCGTCCGAGCGCTTCAAGAATGTGGGTCTTTTCTGAAACATCATCAATTATTCGGACTCTTCCGAATGTTATGACGCTTCGGAAATAGGTGGTGTATGCTTCAGGATGTATTTCATCTTTGGCAATGACAGTGAAACAGGCCCTACTGTTTTGCTTGATTATATCAACCTTATGCCCGGTTAAGGCTGAGTGGAAATATAATTTTCCATTCTCATAAACATGACTCAGCGGCACACCGTATGGCATGCCATCATCTCCACATAAAGCCAATACTCCCGATGTAGTCGACTTTAGTATGGCTATACTTTCTTCCTCTGAAAGTAATTGCTTGAAGCGTCGCATTTTCTTTTCCATTATTGCATAATTATAATGGTTCCACATCGTGGAAATTGTGATATTATCCAACAGTAATGATAGGCTGACCAAAGAAGGTTGAAAGCATGGCGAGTGTGGAGATTGTGAAGTTATGCTCGCCGCTGAGCCATCTTGTTATTTCGCTTGGACGCTTGCCAATTGCATCGGCAAGTTGTTTCTTCGAGAGACCTTTTTCCTGCATTAACGAGTCAAGGCGGTTGGAGATCTGAAACGAAAGCCGAGCCTCTGCCCTCTCCTCCGGCTTTATATCTCCAAGAAGCTCACGTAAAGATGTTTTAGCTCTTTTCATAACTCAAATGTTTTGTCGGTTTCTATCTCACTTTCGGTAATTATCACACTTCCATCTGCAACTCCCTCTTTGAGTAGTTCTTCAAAACGCTGTAAAGTCAGGACATATCCTTTCAATGTATCATCTTCATCATAGGTGCGAGTTTTCTTTTGTCCTCCGTTACCCAGAATCAGGATATGGTCAGAAAGGCGTAATCCATATAGGCGTAGTTTGGATTTCAAAGTAGGAAGAGCCACGACTGAATCTCTCATCTTACCTTCGGGTCGGAAATATCTTTCCAATGCACCGAAGTCAAGAATCTGATCAATGAACTTAGCAATGATTCGAAAATCCTTGTTCAGTTCACCGTCTGCCTGAAATTTTGCAACAAATTTCTCAAACTCGTTCATGTCATCGGAAAGAAACTGTATTGTGTAAACCGTACAGTTCTCTGTTTGATCTAAAAGTAGTAGCTCGACTTCACTCATAATGTTTTGTTTTGTAATATAACGCAAAGATACATCAAATATTTCACATATATGTGAAATAAAGGAGGATTTTTTGGGGAAAGAAAAATATTCAGATGTGGGTTAGCGGACGATGGGCCAGGGGAAGTGTTTGAGGGCTTGTTCGAGGTCGTGCTCGCGGCCGCCGCAGTAGCGGTTGAGCAGATTATGGAAGCCGGCCTGATGGTTAAACTCCACAAGGTGGGCCAACTCATGTTTTATCACATAGTCGCGCAACTCCTGAGGCAACAGCACCAGAGCCTGCGAGAGCGTTATCACTCCACGCGACGAGCAGCTGCCGAGGGTGCGGGTGCCCGAGCCCATGCGCCATTCCATTTTCCGGCCACACAGCTCGCGCGCTATCTCGTCGGCACGCGGCACAATGATATATGGCCACATGCGCCCGCAGGCCGACAGCACAAACTTGCTCAGAAATTTCTGATGGGAGCCTTGTGACAGATCAATCTCCGTGCCATAGGTTATCACACACTCTATCAGGCTTTCATTCTTTCGGAAATTGGCCTTGGCGGTGAGGGTTGGCTCGCCGCTCAGGGCAAACCTTATCCTCATGCCGGGAGCTTCGATCACACTGTCGGGCGAAAAATCGGGAGTGGCGGGGCGGCGCTCAAGCAAACTCGGCGCCATTTTGTTGACAATGCTGTTCATCTCCTCCTCACTCACCGGGGGCATCGAGAAACGGGGTAGCCCCTTGGTCCACCTCCCTGTGACGCGGCGGTAGTTGCGGCTCATCACCACAGTGACATATCCCAACAGGTCATGGCGGAATTTAATTGTTCCTTCAAACGGCTTGGCAAACATCTCTAAGATTCCTCGGGCGCGGTATCATCGCGGCTCTACACCCCACAGGAGCTTGGCCCTCAGGGTCTCGGCGAAGTTGTGGAACGGCAGCGTTATCATCTTGGTCACAAAAGGCGCCTTGCGGATAGTGAGGGGAGTGTTGACCGGCAGCGACAGCGAACGGCCGTCGACACTCAGCAGAAAACTCTCCTCGCGCGAAGAGGTCATAACATCTATCACAGCCGAGTCGCTGACTACTATGGGGCGCATGGTGAGCGAATGGGTGGCAATCGGCGCTATCACAAACACCGGCGCCGTGGGGGCCACTATCGGGCCGCCTACCGACACGGCATATCCTGTCGACCCGGTGGGAGTTGACACTATCAGTCCGTCACCCTGATAATTGGCGAGAAAAATGCCGTTGACCGTGGTCGAGGCGGTGATCATCGAAGCGGTGTCGAGCTTGAGCACCGCCACCTCGTTGAGACCGTAGAGGGGCTCGTGGCCCGGAACATTGACCTCCACCATAGTGCGCTCGATTATGTTATATCGCTCGGTAACGATATGGTCTACAATCTGGTCAACATCCGAAATCGGAGCCGCCGACAGATAGCCGAGATGACCGGCATTGACCCCCATCACGGGCAACCCGTAGTCGAGCACCATGGCGGCAGTGCGCAGAAAAGTGCCGTCGCCACCTATGCTGAGGGCAAGAGTGACATCGCCCGGATCGCCGCCGTCATAGCATGTTATCTCGGGGGGCACAAGCATGCGGCCTGAAATATAGTCGAAAAATGATCGCTCTATCATGGTCACCACTTCGCAACGACACAGCGTTGAGAGCAGTTGCTCGACATATGAAAGCGAATTGTCCTGAAAATTATTGCCAAAAACTATAACAGAGGTCATCGGGAGGGCTCACACTTTTAGATATGACATGAGTTCGCCGAGCCGCTCAATGGCCGTTGCCGTCAGCGGATCTTCATTGCCCGACTTAAATGTCACCACATCAAAGCCATAACGCTCCAATGAGCGCGCCACCGACATGGGGTGACGGTGACTCACCCTCAGCTCCACTACAATCTCGCCGGGAGTGTCGGTCACATCGGAGGTGACATTGAGATTGAGCAGATGGGCATCGGCATCCTCCACCGCCCGGGCGATGAGCGACGCGCTGTATTGCGCGCGCATACACCTCACGGTCAACTCGCTGCTCTCCTCATGATAGGGAAAAAGGCGGCTGTCGAGCGGTTTGTCGGGGGTGACGGTCGATGATATGCGGTTGCCTGAAACAATCATGCTCAAGATTTTTAGTTAGAAAACTTTTGCAGTCGGGAATTTCTGACTATTTTTGTAGTCAATTTTGCGAAGTGCAAAATTACGGATTTTTTTTCGTATATCTAAATAACACTCCACCTTGCCGGGTGGTTTTTTAACAGAATGACAAATCTCAGCGTCAATATCAACAAAGTAGCCACACTGCGCAACGCCCGCGGTGAAAATGTGCCGGATGTGCAACAATTTGCCGTTGACTGCGAAAAGATCGGAGCTAACGGCATAACCGTTCATCCCCGTCCCGACGGCCGACACATAAAATATGAGGATGTGTTTATGCTCCGTCCTCTCATCAAAACCGAGTTTAACATCGAGGGCTACCCCTCGCCCGAGTTTATGGATCTGGTGCTTAAGGTCAAGCCGGCTCAGGTTACCCTGGTGCCCGACGCTCCCGACGCGCTCACCTCAAGCGCCGGCTGGGACGTGAAGGCCAACAGCAAATTCCTCACCTCGATCGTTGAGCAGCTGCGCGACGCCGGCATCAGAAGCTCGATTTTCACCGACACCGATCCCGAAAACATCCGCGAGGCCGCCAAGGCGGGTGCCGACCGTGTGGAGCTCTACACCAAGCCCTATGCCGACCTCTATCCCACCGACCCTGAAAAAGCCGTGGCTCCCTTTGTCGAGGCTGCCCGCGTGGCCCACAAGGTGGGTCTCGGTGTCAACGCCGGCCATGATCTGAGCCTCGAGAACCTGGAGTTTTTCCACTCGAGAGTGCCCTATCTCAACGAAGTGTCGATAGGCCATTCGCTCATTTCCGACGCCCTCTATCTCGGCATCGCCGACACCATCAAGCAATATAAGAAATGCCTCTCCTGACCCCGTGTCAGATTGATTTAATAACTGTCTGTTAACCCATTAATCAAATCTCCGGGCCAAGCTCCCGAAATGCCAACCGCCATGTTCCAAGCCGAAACCGTCAATCCGCTCGACACCACCACATTTCTTTCAGGCGACACCACTATCGCCACAAATATAGTTGAAACCGTCACCACCCAGGCCGAGCCTGTGGCCGAACAGACCCTCTCGGTGTGGGATCTCTGCCTTCAGGGCGGATATATCATGATTCCCCTCGCCATTCTTTCGATTATCTCGATCTATATCTTTATCGAAAGAACCATCGCCCTCCATCGAGCCGCCCATGAGGATCACTCATTCATGAGCCGCATCAAGGATTATATCCACGACGGCGACCTCGACAACGCCACCCGCCTCTGCCAGTACACCAACACCCCCTCGGCCCGACTCATTGAGAAAGGCATCAGCCGCATAGGCCGCCCCATGAACGATGTGCTCGTGGCTATCGAAAACACCGGCAACATTGAAGTTGCCGCTCTCGGCAAAGGTCTCCCCTGGCTGGCCACCACCGCTGCCGGCGCCCCGATGCTCGGCTTCCTCGGCACCGTGATCGGCATGGTGCAGGCATTCTTCAACCTCGCCCAGGCCGGCTCGTCGGCCAATATCGACGTGCTTGCCGGTGGCATCTACGAGGCTCTGGTCACCACCGTGGCCGGTCTGATAGTGGGTGTGATAGCTCTGTTTGCCTACAACTATCTCGTGGCCCGCATCAATAAAATCATGGCCACCCTCGAGGGCAGAACCATGGAATTTATGGACCTCCTCAACGAACCCGCCTGATAACGGGCCATCATTCAGTCATTCACCAATCACTATCAGTCAATGGCTCTCAAACGTCAATTCGACATGACCTCGGTGTTTTCGATGGCCTCGATGACCGACGTCATATTCCTTCTGCTGATTTTCTTTATGGTTACTTCCACCTTTGTGTTTCCCACAGCGTTGGAAATCAACCTGCCCCAAAGCTCCGAGCAGACAGCTATCAAGCCCGCCACCCGCGTGTATATCGACGAGGAGATGAAATATTATGTCTCTACCGCCGACGGACAGCCGGTTGAGGTCGCTCCCGAAAGTCTGGCCGCTGTGCTCGTGCAGCTCACCAACGCCGAGGCCGCTCAGGCCGAGCCGGTCGACCCCCTTAATCCCGCTGCTGCTCCCGAGCGCTTCATAGCCGTCTATGCCGACGAGTCGGTCAACTATGGCAAGCTCGTCGAGGTGCTCAACATCGGGGCTGAAAACGGCCTCAAGATGGTGCTGGCCACCAAGCCCGCTCCCGCCTCTGCTCTCCCCGCCGCCAACTGACCGCTGCCCCCGAGCCACAGCGCGTTTATCCTATCGTCTCACCATTTTTTCATCCTCTATTTGTGAAAAAAGACCGCATAATAGCCCTGATTGGCACCACGGTGTTCCACGTCATTGTGGTGCTCCTGCTGATATTCCTGTATCTGGCCTACAGACCCGAGGATAAACCCGTGTGGCCCCCTGAAGATACTTCCGAACTGCTGCTCGAAGGAGAATATGTGAAGCTCGGCGACGTGGCTCAGCCTCAGCCCGCCACAACTCCCGCCAAAGCTTCGGCGCCTCAGCAGGCCAAGGAGGCCGACGACCTCAGCGACGCAGGCCCCGTGGCCGAAACTCCCCCCGCTATCGTGACCTCAAAGACCGAATCGCCCATGAAGGTGGCCGAAAAGCCCAAGCCTGAGAAACCGGGCCCCACCAAGGAGGAGCTCGAAGCCAAGGCCAAAGCCAAAAAGCAGGAGGAAACAGCCGGCAAGATAAACCAGAGGGTTAATTTCGGCAACACCTCGTCGAGCAACAGCAGTAACTCGGGCAATCCCGGCGCGCCCAACGGCAACAGCGACCGCGGCGCCCTCGGCGGCACTCCCGGATATAACCTCAGCGGCCGCTCGCTTGAACACTACACCCTGCCGCGAGGCAAAAACGTGGGCACCATCGTGATTACAATCCGCGTGAACCGCGAGGGCAAGGTGACCTCAGCCTCCTACCGCAGCGGCAAAGGCGCCATAGCCGGCGACTCCAACGCCCGCAACAGCTGTATCGCAGCCGCCAAGGAATCGCGCTTCTCGGTCAAGGCCGATGCTCCGGCCGAACAGATAGGCACCATAACCTACACCTTCAACTAACCGGTCAATGGATATGAGGGGCAGGTGGAAAATCACGGTAGTATGCATGGCGCAGCTTCTCGCCGCCATAGCGGGCGGATTGCTGCAGTCGTGTGCCGACACCACCCCCTCCGCGCCGCGCGGCCATCGTTTCCATGTCGGAGGTGAATCTATACGCGAGGTGCTTGCCGCCGACTCGGTGAGCCGCTATGAGCGTGTGCTCGACACAATGCCCGAGCCTACGGTCAAAATGAAAATCAACCACCACGGCACCTACGGCACCCTCTTTGCCGACAGCAACTATATTCATTGGAATGAGGGTGTAGCCTCGGGCATCTCGCCGCTCACCGACAGCCGCTCTCACTGGCAGCTGAGTCGCCCCCTCGAAAAGCTCGCCTCATGCCGCGACTTCTATGTCGAGAAACTCTCCCACTCGGTGCCCTATGTGGTGCCCGAAGCGGCGGCTATGGTTCATGAGATAGGGCGGCGGTTTAACGACTCGCTCCAAAGCCGCGGCGGCGGTAACTACCGCATAAGAATCACCAGCGTGTTGCGCAATCCCGCCGGCATATCACGGCTCAAACGCCGCAATGTCAATGCCGTCGACTCATCAGTGCATCAGCTCGGCACCACCGTCGACATCTCCTATGCCCGTTTTGCCGCCGATCCCGACGTTACGGTAGGCCGCTCGATCGACGATCTCAAAGGGCTTCTCGCCGAAATTCTCCTCGAAATGAAAAAAGAGGGAAAATGCTATCTCAAATATGAGCGCAAGCAGCCCTGCTTTCATATCACGGTGCGCGCTGACGCCTACCGCCGCAACTGACTCAACCACCTCATCACTCCCGCCCCATGACCGACTCCACTCCCTCACATAAAGCCGCTCAGAAACAGTCAAAGCGCCATCCGCTAAGGCGTTGGCTCAACCGGCTGCTGATAATTTTCGCCATCCTTGCGGTGGTTATCGTGGCTGTGATAGGAGTGACGGTGTCATATCTCTCGCCGTCGAGGCTCACCCCGCTGGTGACCCGCATGGCCTCCGACTATCTCGACGCCGAGGTCAGGGCCTCGCGCGTGGAGCTGTTTTTCTACAAGAGTTTTCCCAAGGTGAGCGTTGAGGTCGATTCGCTCTCGATTGTTTCACGGTCGCTCGACTCGCTGCCCGACTCGCTGGCGAGCCGGCTCCCTAAGGATTATCCGCTGCTGCTGTCGGTCAGGTCGCTGAGAGGAGGCATAAATATCGCCGCCCTGACCACCGGAAAGATCGAGCTGCTCGACGTTGAAATCAATTCGCCCCGCATCAATCTCGTTAAAGCCGACTCCCTGCGCGCCAACTATCTGATTTTCCCCGAGTCGGACAATAAGGAAGAGAGCACCATTCCCGACCTGTCGATCAACCGCTTCGCCATTACGGGAGGGGCCAAGGTTGACTATTTCTCGCTGCCCGACACCATCAATGCCGCCGTCAATATCTCTACGTCGCTCAACCATGACGCCGACAACCGCTGCTATACCCTCGCTCTTGAGGGTGACGCCGGCGGTTTGCTCACCCCCGCTTTCCGCCTTCCCCTCACCACCTTCGGGCTCAACGGCCGCATAGGGTGGTCGCCCGATGATCCTTATTCGCTGAGCCTCAACGATATGAAGCTGCGCGTGGATCAGCTCGACATTGACTTCTCGACCGACATGGAGTTTGCCGATAGCTTCACGGTGAAGACTCTCGAAGTGGCCGGGCGCAAATGGCCGGTCATGGCCCTCCTGCCCTTCATGCCCGAGGATGTTGCCGCCGAGATGCGCAAGGTCGACACCGACCTCACCCTGAGTTTCTCGGCCTCGCTTGCCGGACCCTATCAGGTCGGTGACTCCCTGCTCCCCTCAGCCGCTCTGCTCCTCTCCACCGAGGGCTACCTCAACTATCAGAACGCTAAGCTCAACAAGCTTGAAAGCGAGATTGCCGTTGACTTCAACGGCGCCAATCCCGACCTCTCGGTCGTGAAGGTTGACCGCCTGCATATCGCCGGCCCCGCCACCGCCCTCGATATCACCGCCGAGGTGACTTCCCCGGTGAGCGATCCCTTAATAGAGGGCAAGATAAAAGGCAGCACACAGCTCCACAAACTGCCCAAGATACTCACCGACCGCATAAAGTTCCACTTTAAGGGCCTCTTTACCGCCGACGCCGATTATAAGCTGAGAGTCAGCGACTTCACCGGCGACAGATTCCATAAAATCAAGGTCAACGGCTCGGCATCGCTGATCAACTTCGAGGGCCACACCACCACCCGCTCTATTGAGGTCTATGCCCGCAAGGCCAAGATGAAATTCGGCTCAAACGCCTCGTTTGCCATAGGCGACTCAGCTCAGATCGACTCAATGCTTGCCGCCCATGTCACCGTCGACACCGCTGCCGCCTTTGTCAACGGAGGCGAGCTGGTGTTTACCGGCCGCAACATACGTGTCGGCGCCATGACCAAAAACATCTCCACAAGCCGTGACACCACCATCATCAACCCCCTGGGCGGCAGGGTGAAAGCCGACATGCTCAAGCTCCATGTCGTCAACGACTCCATCTATCTCACCCTCTTTAAGTCAACCACCCTCGCCTCGCTCCAGCGCTATAAGAATCACGCCCGCCATCCTCTTATCTCGTTGGCGTTCAACACCTCGTCGCTCAGATTCACCAATCCTCTGTCGCGCGTGGGCCTCATAAATCCCCACATCAGGTTTTCGTTCCATCCCAAGCGCAAGCCCAAGATGAACCATCGCCTCGAAAACATTTTCGACTCCCTCACCGTGGCCTATCCTAAATTGCGCCCCGACTCCATCTATCTCATGGCCCGCAAGGAGATGAGAGCCCAAAACCGTTTGCGCCCGCACCGCAAGGCGGTGGTGACCGAATCAAACGGCACCTCCGACCTCAACCTGCAGCTCAACTCGCGCCTCTCGGCATGGCTGAGGTGGCTCGACGCCCACGGCTCGCTCTCAGCCAGGGCCGGTCACATGATGTCGGCCATGTTCCCCCTTCCCGCAAGGGTGAGAAACATCTCGCTCAATTTCACCACCGATTCTGTCAACATCGACACCCTCAGCCTGAGGCTCGGCCAGACCGACCTGAAAATCAGCGGCAACGTCACCAACATCGAGCGGGCGCTCACAACCAACCGCGCGCCTGTAAGAGCGAAATTTGTGGTCTTTTCCGACACCGTCAACATCAACCAGCTCGCCAAGGCCGCCTTTACCGGCTCGGCCTATATGGCCCGCCGCGACTCGCTCTCGCGCCTTAAACTCCCTCAGCTCAGCGATTCGCAGTCAGACTCGGCTGCCATCAACACCCTCAGCCGACATGCCGACAAGGCCGGCACACTGGCCTTTGTGGTGCCCGGCAATCTTGAGGCGGAAATCTATATCCGCGCCAACAATGCGCTCTATTCCGACATATGGGTTCAGCAGCTGCAGGGTAACATCGGGGTGCTCGACGGCGCAGTTAACCTCGACCGCCTCGGCGCCTATACTCCCATTGGCTCCTTTGACCTCACCGCCCTCTATTCGGCTCCCGACCTGGAGAACATCGACTTTGCCATAGGTCTGGTGGTAAGGAAGCTGCAGCTCCGCAAACTCCTCAACCTCATGCCGCAGATTGATTCCCTCATGCCGATGCTCAACTCGGTGTCGGGTATCGTCACCGCCGAGCTCGCCGCCACCTCAAGCCTCGACTCGGTGCTCAACTTCAAGTCACACACCCTGCGCGCCATGCTCAAACTCACCGGCGACTCGCTCGTGTTGCTCGACAACGAAACTTTCCGCACTATCGGCAAATGGCTCATGTTCAAGCACAAAGACCAGAACATGATCGACCACATGAATGTGGAGCTCCAGGTGGCCGACAATATGCTCCACCTCTTCCCCTTTGTGTTTGACTTCGACCGCTACCGCATCGGTGTGGCCGGCAGCAACGACATGGCCTTTAACCTCAACTATCACATTGCCGTGCTCAAATCGCCCATTCCCTTTAAATTCGGCGTCTACATAAAGGGTCGTCCGGGTCATCTGAGATTCTCGCTCGGCAAAGCAAAATTTAATGAAAAACAGGCTGTTACCCAACGCAACCTCACCGACACGCTGCGCATCAACCTCATCGACGAAATCGAAAGAGTGTTTAAATTTGGCGTGACCTCCGGCGAGCTCAACGCCCGTCTGCAAAGCCTCACCAAGCCGGTCGACACCGAATTTGAAATCGCCGACACCCTCACCCGCGCCGACTCCCTCTTCTTCATCAACAACGGCATCCTTCCCCCCACTGACACCATCCCCGCCACCACCTCTTCTGTTGCCCCTGCCTCCACCCCCAAAACCAAATCCAAACCCCGCTTCCGCAACCCCTTCCGCCGCCACTAATCCCCCCAACAACAATTTGATTGGAAATAAATTGTTGTTGAAGATAATGACGGAAGAGCATATTTTCTGGCTAAAAAATGTTATCTTTGCATAACATTACCTCATTTTAACCGTTTTATTTTTGAGTAATCATTTATAATTTTTTAGGCATGGCACGACCAATAGCTGAAACTCCTGTGCTTTATGGTGCTGATGCACAGCGGTTTGAATCTATCATACAAAGCACTAAGCCCTACTCCAAAGAGAAAAAGGAGCAGCTTCGCAAAACTTACGAGGATTTTAAGCGTAAGGTGAAAATCTGTTTCTGATTATGCTAAGGTTGGTTCGTCTTACCGACGATTATCCTCTTAGCTCTTTTGATTGTGGAGACGAGGATCTGAATGACTTTCTTTTGAATGAAGCCAAGGAATTTCAGAAGAAGCAGATTGCTTATACCTATCTCCTTGAAGATGATGGAAAAATACTTGCGTATTTTTGCCTTTTGAACGACAAAATTTCACGACAGGATTCTTCAAATTCAATGTGGAAACATATTAAAAAGGAATTCCCTGCCGAAAAGCAATTCAGTAGTTATCCGGCAGTAAAAATTGGCCGTTTTGCTGTTGATAAAGCCACACATTGCTCAGGTCTTGGTTCGCAATTAATGACATCTCTGAAATTTCTTCTCCAGGAAAAGCATGTTGTGTCGGCGTTCAGATTTATTACGGTTGATGCTTATATCAACGCTATTCCATTCTACGAAAAAAATGATTTCAGGCTGTTGAAGCCCGGCGATTCCAACGAATATACCAGGACAATGTTCTTTGATATGTTCTCCCTCTCCGACTGAAATCAGCAATCTCATGCGAGGGAGGCCATCCGGATATCGCCGCGACATGTAGCGCCGATACCAGCGGGGATTTTTTTTGGAAGGTTAATATGTAACGTATTGAATAGTAGGGACATGCCTTCGGCATGTTAGGCGAGAC
>CAYLMR010000008.1:0-18002 GCA_964384885.1 uncultured Bacteroides sp. | reverse complement strand
TTAATATGTAACGTATTGAATAGTAGGGACATGCCTTCGGCATGTTAGGCGAGACGCGACGTATCAGGCGAGGACGGGGCGTTTGTAGCCATGTCAGCGCCATGGCTCTACATTGCGGGTGTTATGCAATTGCGCAAACAATTGAAATCCAGATGATTGTAGGGGCGCGAAATTTCGCGCCCGCCCCTCGCGAAGCCTCCGCGTAGCCGTACCCGCGGATGATGATTCCACGCCCATTTGATGAGCGGGGTTGCTATCGCGGCTTCCGGGAAATGGGGAGGGTGAGGAGGCCGGGGGTGCGGAGGTAGGTGAGGGTGCCGTTGTCGATGAGGGGGCGGGCGGCGTTGATGATTGTTTCGACGGGGAGGCCGAGGTGGCGGGAGATGTAGGCGGGGGTGTGGCCGCCGGGTTGAGAGGCGAGGCGGAGAATGTTGTCAGCCAGGGTGTCGGGCGCTGCGGAGGAGTTGCGGGCGGCACGGCGACGGGCGCGGCAAACGTCACAGGTGCCGCAGTCACTTTGGGGGTGTTCGCCGAAATATTCGAGGAGGGTGCGCACACGGCAGGTGTCGGCGCCGAAGGCAAACCGCTTGACCGCCTCGATGCGATGGGACATGAGGTCGCGCCGCTTGTCGTAGACCTCCGGGCCGATGAGGATATGTTTGGGGAGTTCGCGCGAGGTGGCGTAGATGAGGTTGGGGGAGGTGCGTCGCGGAACGTAGTGAAGCACCTTTTCGCGCGACAGCAGCAGGAGCGCCTCGTAGATCTGCCTGTCGGTGAGCTGAAGCGCCGAGGCGAGCAATCCTTCGGAGATGGTGATATAGTCGGAAAAGAGGCCGGTGTAGTTGCGCAACAGGGCGGTGAGCACCCTGTCGGCCGCGTCGGGCAGCCGGAGGGAATAGAGCGCCTGTTTATCCATGAGAATCATGACCCTCGAGCGTGTGGTCACCTCGTCGTTATAGTCAATGTAGCCGGCACGCGAGAGTATCATCAGCGAGTTGCGGGCTATGTTGGGGTTGAGGCCGAAGGTGTCGCAGAATTTTCCGAAGTTAAATTCAAAGAGGGTGTTGTAGCCGCTCCCTACGGGCACTTCGAGAAAGTTACCGGCGAGTTCGTAGACGCGCCTGATGGTCTCCTTGTCGGGGAAGCTCTCGGTGAGACGGCGCGAGAGCACCGCTTTGTCGCGGTTGCACACCAGGGCCACGGCAATGGAATGTTGGCCGTCGCGCCCTCCGCGTCCCGCTTCCTGATAATATTCCTCAAGCGACGAGGGGAGATCGTAGTGGCACACGATTCTCACGTCGGGCTTGTCGATGCCCATGCCGAACGCGTTGGTTGCCACCATTATGCGGGTGGTATTGTCTTTCCAGCGGTTTTGCTTGAGGTCTTTTTCGGCAGGATCGAGGCCGGCGTGATAGAAGTCGGCCGAGATGCCTTGGTCGCAGAGCATCCGGGCTATCTCGCGGGTGCGCTTGCGGGAACGCACATACACTATGCCGCAACCCGCCACCGAGGTGAGTATCCTCACGAGCTGAAGGTCCTTGCTGTCGGTCTGCCTCACCACATAGCTGAGGTTGGGGCGGTCGAAGCTGAGGGCAAACCTGTTGGCGCCGGGGCGGAATTCGAGCCGCTCCATAATGTCGTCGGCAACGCGTGGCGTGGCCGAGGCGGTGAGGGCGAGCACCGGCACATCGGGAAACAGCTTTCTCAGCGACGCTATCCTGAGATAGGAGGGGCGGAAGTCATAGCCCCACTGAGAGATGCAGTGAGCCTCGTCGACCACTATGAGGCTGAGGTCAAAGCGCGCTATCTCCATCATGAAGGTCTCGCCGATGAGCTTTTCGGGCGAGAGATAGAGAATCTTCACCTTGCCGAGGCGGCAGCGCTCAAGGGCGAGGTTGTTTTCTGAGCGTGTGAGCCCCGAGTGGAGGTAGACAGCCCTGATGCCTCGCGAGCGCAGGTTGTCGACCTGGTCTTTCATCAGCGAGATGAGGGGCGTGACCACCACCGTGAGGCCCGGCAGAGCCATTGCGGGCACCTGAAAGGTGATCGACTTGCCGCCGCCGGTGGGCATGAGTCCGAGCGTGTCGTGCCCCTCCAGCACCGAATTGATAATGTCGGGCTGGATTGACCGGAAGCTGTCATAGCCCCAGTAGCGCTTGAGTATCCCGAGGGTGTCGAAGCATGAGGCCATCAGGATTGCCGGGAATCGGTGTCGGCGCCGGTGTGGATCTCCTTGACGAAAAGCTGAATGCGGCTTGAGCCCTGATTAAACTTGTTGGCCTCGATGGTGAAGCAGATGTCGAAGGGCTTGCCCGCATGGATATGCTCGAAGTGCCGGGCGGCATTGAACGCTATGCCATAAAACACCTTGCCGCTTGTGTCGTCGACCATCTCAAGTTTGATATGCTCAAGGTTGCGCCCCACGAGCTTAGAGGTGCCGAAGTCAACCACGTTTCTGGCACAGAACACCGGCTTGCGGTTGCCCGGCCCGAAAGGATTAAACTTCTTGAGCTGAGACACAAACTCATGGGTGATGTTGCTGAACGTGAGATAGGCGTCGATGTCGAGCAGGGGGGTGAGCTGTGACGCCAGGATGTTGGCGGCTACATATTCCTCAAACCGGCGTGTAAACTCGGGGATGTTTTCCTCCTTGAGCGAGAGGCCCACGGCATAGGTGTGTCCGCCGAAGTTTTCGAGCAGGTCGCGGGTGGCGTCGATAGCCTTATAGATGTCAAAGCCCTGCACCGAGCGCGACGAGCCGGTGGCCAGACCGTTGTTGAGCGTCAGCACCACCGAGGGCTTGTAGTAGAGCTCGGTGAGGCGTGAGGCCACGATGCCGATAATGCCGCGATGCCAGTCTTTGTTGTAGATCACGATCGACTTCTTGTCGCTGTTTAGCTCGCCGCGTGCTTCGAGAATGGCGTTGGCCTCTTCGGTGATGCGCTTGTCGAGCTCCTTGCGGTCCTGATTATAGCGGTCGATGATCTTGCCTTTTTCGTTGGCCTCGGTCATGTCGCGGGCCACGAGGATATCCACGCTCTGGCGACCGTTCTGCATTCGGCCGCTGGCGTTGAGGCGCGGGCCGATCTTAAACACTATGTCGCTGATGGTGATTTCCTTGCCTGTGAGGCCGCAGATGCGTATGATTGACCTCAATCCGAGATTGGGATTGGTGTTGAGGCGTCTCAGGCCGTGATAGGCCATGATGCGGTTTTCGTCAACCATCGGCACAATGTCGGCAGCGATGCTCACGGCCACGAGGTCGAGCATAGTCTCGAGCTCGGTGGCGGGAATACCGTTGCTTATGGCAAAGGCCTGCATGAACTTGAAGCCCACACCACACCCCGACAGATGGGAGCAGGGATAGGTGCTCCCATCGAGCTTGGGGTTGAGTATGGCTACGGCGTCGGGCAGCTCATCATCGGGCACATGATGGTCGCAGATAATGAAGTCTATGCCGAGGGTACGGGCATAGGCAATTTCCTCGATGGCCTTGATGCCGCAATCGAGAATGATAATGAGCTTCACACCCTGGGCCGCGGCATAGTCGATGCTGCGGCGTGAGATGCCATATCCCTCATCATAGCGTGTGGGGATATAATATTCTATGTTGGAGTAGTAGTTTCTCAGGTATTTGTAGACCAGCGCCACGGCAGTCGTGCCATCAACATCATAGTCGCCATAAACCATGATTCTCTCCTTTTTACCCATTGCTTTGTTGAGACGCTCGACAGCTTTGTGCATGTCGGGCATCAGAAACGGGTCGTGCATATCGCGAAGCGAGGGGTGGAAGAATTTTTCCGCCTCCTCGACCGATTTTATGCCACGCTGCACGAGCAATTCGCTCACAGGTGGCCTGTCAGCATATCGTTCAGCTAATGCCGTCTCTAATTTTTGTTCTTCTGAAGTAAGGGGTAAGTAATTCCATTTACTTGTCATTTATGTTTTTTCTTTATTTTTTGCGAACACGGGGCGCTGTGTGGCTTAGAGGCGGCACGGCGCAGAGGAGCAGAGACGGGAGGAGAGAATATGGGAGTAGAATATGTAGGAGGAGAGTGATGAAAGGATGGTGGCCCGGGAGCCGTCGCGGAGCAAAGGAGAACGGGCTGTCATTAAGGGCGGCATTTGCCGCCACGCCCTACTCCACGGAGTAATCGCAAAGTTAATCAAAAAAACTCGATTTTCCCCTATACTTTAAGATAATTTAAACCTTTCCCCCTAACCTTTCCCCCTCAGAGCCGGCCGGAGCTGGAAATGAAAACATCTGAATCTTAGCCACCGATAAGCCAATTAACCCCATAGCCTATCACAATGGCAATGGTGAAGCTGACAAAGGTGCCTATCAATACATACTCCGTTACTTTGATGTCGCGTGTGCGGTTAAGCTCTCCAAATCTGAAAACAGATTTAGCTGCCAGAAGAAATCCCACACCTTCGATATTACCGGTGTAGATAAATGTGAGTATAAGAATGCGCTCAAGGTATCCTATCCATTTTCCGGCGTTTGGAAGTCCTTTTAATAGTTCTTCCTGTTGCATCGTTTCGGCAGGTGTTAAAACCCGGCTTGCTTTCGGAATCCAACCCTCATATTCAATAAAGGATTTTATCAAGATTGATGATGGAGCCAACACTGCTATATAAGATGTGAGTATCGGCCAGAAAGACAGAGGTAGATAGGATGTGGAAACATTGCCATAACCCTTTAAGCACAGAAATCCCCATAAGCCTGTGATTACCATATAATGAGCAAGCTGATCGGCTACCAGTGCCGGCAATCTCCTGCCATGACAGACTACCTTTACATAATCAATTATAAAATGGCTGATGAAAATAACAAGCGGTATTTTCCAAAGTGTCCATTCCGCTATGAACAGATATGAGAGAATGGCCTGAATGCCGCTGTGAATGCCGAGCCCAATTAATCTCCGTGAGGTATTATCGCTATACTTCATTCCGCATAGCCGATCTGTCTGGAGCAGGAAATCTCCTATAAGATGGGCCGCTATCAGTTTTATGAGAATGTTGATCATGTGCTCAATGTATATGTTTGGTTATTAAATATTCATACCTTTTTATATATGCCTCGATGAGTTCCTCCTTAGATGCTTTTAAGGACTTATCCACCATCTGACGTGATATTCCGAGCTCGTGGGATAATTCTACATGATTTTTCAGAGTGATAAGACGCTGCAGAATAATCTTACTCTGACTCTGAGACCATGAGCTCACTATATCGTCGGCAAAGGCCGTGGATAGTTTTAACTCCTCATTCACCTCATGCCACGGCGTTTTAATTTCAAGCCTTGACTTATTCATGTCGTCAAGTAATCTTCCGGACAGCCTGTATGCCTCACCATCACTTGTGGATAAAGCGTCTGACTCATAGTCAAGAGTACCTATGCCAATGGCAATTCGGGCATCCAACACCTTTAATTCATTGATTTTCTGACTCCGAAGCCACGCTCTGATAGCAAGCGCACACCTTAGAGCTGAGGCTGCATCTGATATTCCAAGTTGAAAGCTGTCTCCCCTGAAAATATCTATAGAGACCTCTTGCACAGGAGACAAAACCTCGGGAATAAGTTGCAGATTATTGAGCATAATCTCCCTACCTTCCACTGTTAATAGAGTGGAATTAACAATATCTCCGGTTATAATTGCGCCTGACTTCATGAATGAATCTTATTTTCTGCAAATATAATAATAATCTCCGGAATATGCAACCTTTTTTGGTTGCATATTAAAAATGCAACCAAAATTGGTTGCATTTGTGCTGGTTCCCAATGTTGAAGAAGGGGGATTATTTGTCGGAGGGGGTGGGGTCGGGGAAGTGGACGTCGAGCTGGGGGAAGGGGAAGGAGAAGCCGCGGCGGGGAAGCTCGGTGTAGAGCTGTTTCTGCATGTCGTAGAACAATCCCCAGTAGTCGGAGGTGAGTGCCCATGCTCTCACCGACACGACGATGGCGCTGTCGCCCAGCGAGTCGAGCACCACCTTGGGGGCCACTTCGGGGATCTGCGAATGGTCGGGGATATTTGACAGCGCTTTTTTGATATCATCCTTCGAGGTGATGGTGCGGGGGTCCTGCTCCACTATCTCGAGAATGGTTTTCTCAACGTCGTTGAAGTCGGTGCCATAGGCAAGGGAGATATTCCAGGATATGCGGCGGTAGCCCTGGCGCGACCAGTTGTTGATGCTGCCGGTCGAGAGGCCGCCGTTGGGAATGATTATCGACTTATTGTCGGGGGTGCAGATAATGGTGTGGAAAATCTGAATCTCGGTCACTGTGCCGGCATATCCCTGCGCTTCGATATAATCGCCTATGCGGTAGGGTTTGAGCAGCAGAATCAACACGCCGCCGGCAAAGTTCTGGAGGGTGCCGCTCAGCGCCATACCCACCGCCACGCCGGCCGAGGCAAAGATGGCCAGGAAGGAGGTGGTGTTGATGCCGAGAATACCTATTACGGTGACTATGAGAATGAAATAAAGCACAATCCTCACCATGCTCAGCACAAAGGTGGTGAGCGATTGGTCGACATTGCGCTTCAACAGCAGGCGCGACACCAACTTGTAGAGCTTGTTGATGACAAACTTGCCCGCATAGAACACCGCTATGGCGATGGCAACGTGTATCACAAAATCGACAGAGATCTGGGCGAGCTTGTTGAGCAGCTCCACAAAGGTGAGTCCTTTAAACTGCTCAAGGTCGCCGGAGAGTTTCGCGGGGTCGATCTGTTCGGGGTTTACAAGAGGGAAATCGGTCTGTAGGAGTAGCATGTAACGGGCTTAATATCAGGGCTGAAGTGACGGATTGAGGCTCACGACATCCTTATACCATGAGGTTTTGTTATAGCCCTTGTAGAAGGTGTCGGTATAGTAGCGGAGAATATAGCAACCCAGGCCGCCGTATTTCGAGGTGTCGAGCGAACCGTAGTAGGGGGTAGAGGCGTGGTAGGTCACGGTTTTGGCATAGGCCTCGTTCCACTTAGCTATGAGCGCGGGGTCGACGTCGAGGTTGCGGATATAGTCGGGCATATCATAGGTCTCGTCATAATAGAGACGATAAGTGATAGGCCTGTAGTCGGCGGCGGGAAGCGCTCCGGTGAGCATGATGTTGCGGGTGGCCTCGGCGAGCTCGGTAAGGGGAGCGGTGTTGATCACCGAGATGGTGCAGGCCTTATAGGGGGCATTGCCGCTCTGATAGTAGTTATAGGTGTTTTGGGCAGCCTTGACCATATCGAGCTGCGGAGCGAAAAACACCGGCAGGTTGTAGTCATATCTCATGCCGTAGACGGTGGTCTCGGTGCCTGAGGCTACAATTACGGGGGTCACGTCGCGAAGCTCGTAGGCGGTCTCGACATTGCCCATCAGGCAGGCGTCGAAATAGATAAACGACGGGCTGAAAGGCTTGAGGGCGACGGCGAGGTCGGTGATGTCCATCTTCACGCGGCCATCCTCGCCAAACGACAGCGGCATCACCTCTTCACCCATCCTCGATATAGGTTGGGAGGATGAGCGCGAATTGCCCGCTTCGATCCAGCCGGTGCCGTGGCTCCAGAGCACCAGGCCGTAATCCTTGGCGGGAGCATAGGTCACCACATCGGCAAACACCTCATGAAATCTCTCTACCGTGAGGGTTGAGATGTCGGTTGAATAGGTCTTGTGGAGTATCTCGCCGTTTTTGGTAAGCTCGATGAGGGTGGGGGCGCCGCCGCCATAGGGAGCGTGATATACCAGCAGACGGCCACCCTGCAGGGCGTCGGCGGCCACTGCGGCCTTCATCTCGTCGAGGTCGGCCTCGTCATAGTCAAACTGGCCGAGCGAGTTGTTGGCGGCCATATAGATCAGCACGGTGCGGTGGGGAGTCAGCTCGGGCTCGGGCTTGGAGTCCTTATGACAGGCGGCCATTATGAGCAGCGCCGGCAATATAAATAAAAGTCTGAGGAGTAAACGTTTCATAGTTTTCTTGATGGAGGATAAACAAAATGGGGAAAGTCAAAAACATGGCTTTCTCCATAAGATATAAATGAGATACAGGGCCGAATATTGCATTGACCCTAAAGTTTTTTTCAGTTTTCGGCCTTGCGCGAGTTGCTCACGATATAATCCTTGACCTCCTGGAAAAGCTTGGTGGCGAAAACAAATTCGTCGAGGGCCTTGGTGGCTGTGTGGAAGATGGTTTGCTTGTCGCCCACCCATTCGCGATAACCCTTGTTGATGAAGATGATGTTTTCACCTATGCCGAGCACCGAGTTCATGTCGTGGGTGTTGATGATGGTTGTGATGCCATATTCATGGGTGATGTCGCTCAGCAGCTCGTCGATCACTATCGAAGTGCGGGGGTCGAGGCCCGAGTTGGGCTCGTCGCAGAAGAGATATTTGGGGTTGAGGGCAATGGCGCGGGCAATGGCCACACGCTTCTGCATACCGCCCGAAATCTCGGAGGGATATTTGTGGTCGGCGCCGGTGAGATTGACGCGCTCCAGACAGAACTGTGCCCTCTCTTTCTGCTGGGCGGGGGTCATGTCGGTAAACATCATCAGGGGAAACATCACGTTTTCGAGCACCGTCTCGGAGTCGAACAGCGCCGAGCCCTGAAACAGCATGCCTATCTCCTTGCGCAGCTCCTTGACCTGGTCGACCGTCATGGTGAGGAGGTCGCGTCCGTCATAGAGTATCTCGCCGGTGTCGGGGCGCATGAGGCCGACTATCGACTTCATGAGCACAGTTTTGCCCGAACCGCTCTGACCTATTATGAGGTTGGTCTTGCCGGTATAGAAAGTGGCGTTTACGTCGTGGAGAACCGTGCGGCCGTCGTCAAACGACTTGGTGATATTCTTAACCTCGATCATTGCAGCAGTAATTTGGTCAGTATCACATCGGCGAGGAGTATCAGAATCGAGCTGGCAACCACCGCGTTGGTAGAAGCCTTGCCCACTTCGAGCGCTCCGCCCTTAACATAATAGCCGTAGAACGACGCTACCGACGCTATGATATAGGCAAACACAAAACTCTTGATGAAGCCATACCACACATACCACTCGTTGAAGTAGGCCTGGAGGCCGTAGATGTAGCGGCTCACCGAGATGATGTCGGTAAACAGCGCCACGAAATATCCGCCCACCATCGAGGTGAAGATACAGAGCGCCACAAGCACCGGCATAAACAGCAGGAAGCCCACCACTTTGGGCAACACGAGGAAGTTGGCCGAGTTGACGCCCATGATGTCGAGGGCGTCGATCTGCTCGGTGGCCCTCATGGTGCCTATTTCAGAGGCGATGTTCGAGCCTACCTTGCCGGCGAGAATCAGACACAGAATCGAGTTGGAGAACTCAAGCAATACGATGTCGCGGGTGGCGAGACCCACCGAATAGGAGGGGATGAGGGGGTTGGAGGTGTTGAGTTTCATCTGAATGGTGATAACCGCACCGATAAACAGCGAAATGACTATCACCAGCGGAATCGAGTCAACGCCGAGCTTGGAAATCTCAAGCACCGTGCGTCGGAAAAACACACGCCAGCGGTCGGGAGCGGTAAACACCCTTTTCATAAACAGCCAGTAGCGGCCGAAAGTAACGAGCGAGCCTGTTATCAACATAATCTTAGT
Organism: uncultured Bacteroides sp.; assembly: GCA_964384885.1. Taxonomy (GTDB): domain Bacteria; phylum Bacteroidota; class Bacteroidia; order Bacteroidales; family Muribaculaceae; genus Paramuribaculum. The sequence goes on along the minus strand of CAYLMR010000008.1, from coordinate 8,397 downwards.
CGGAGGAAAGAGGCGCAAATAGAGTGAAAACAGCCTGAAAGAGCTGAAATTGCTGCAAAGTTAGCAGTTTTTTTTCAACCGCGATTGCCCTGTTTGGCCATAATAGAAGCCAAAATGTCAACTCGGGTCAATCTTCGAGGCGGAAAGGGGCGAGGGCGTTGCGCATTTTCATCGCTATTTCGTTGAGCGAGAGATTGCCTATGCTGCCCGCGTGGGTGTGGTGGAGGGTGCGGTCGGGTTTGAAGGAGCCGTTCTGCACCTCCATGCCCACCTGACGGTAGGCCTCTCGGAAGGGCACTCCGGCAAGCACGCGGCGGTTGACCTCCTCGACGGTGAAGAGATAGTCATATCTCGGGTCGTCGAGAATATTCTGTTTCACGCTCATTTTGCCGAGCATGAATATCGCCATCGACACGCATTGGCTGATTTCCTTGAAGGCGGGGAAGAGTATATCCTTCATCAGCTGGAGGTCGCGGTTGTAGCCGAGGGGAAGGTTGGCGGTGAGGATGGTCAGCTCGTTGGGAATGTTCTGGAGGCGGTTGCACTTGCCGCGCATAATCTCAAACACGTCGGGGTTTTTCTTGTGGGGCATTATGCTCGAACCGGTGGTGAGATTGTCGGGAAACGACACGAAGGCGAAGTTCTGACACATCCACATACACACATCCATAGCGAGGTGGGAGAGGGTCGAGGCGATGGCGGCGATAGCCACTGCAGCGGCGCGCTCGGTTTTGCCTCGGCTCATCTGGGCGGCCACAACGTTATAGTGCATGGTGTGGAAGCCGAGCAGGCGGGTGGTCATCTCGCGGTCGAGGGGAAACGACGAGCCATAGCCGGCAGCCGAGCCGAGAGGATTCTGGTCGGCGATGTTATAGGCGGCGGCAAGGAGGGTCACGTCGTCGACAAGCGACTCGGCATAGGCGCCAAACCAGAGGCCGAACGATGAGGGCATCGCAACCTGCAGGTGGGTGTAGCCCGGCATGAGGTGGTCTTTGAACTCGTTGCTGCGCTCAATGAGCAGGTTGAAAAGCTTAGAGGTGTCGCGGGCGAGGTCGAGCAGCTTTTGGCGGGTGAAGAGCTTGAGGTCGACAAGCACCTGATCGTTGCGCGAGCGGCCCGAGTGGATTTTCTTGCCGAGGTCACCGAGACGGCGGGTGAGCAGCAGCTCAACCTGAGAGTGAACATCCTCCACTCCCGGCTCGATTTCAAACTCGCCGCGCTCTATGCCGGCGGCTATGTCGGAGAGCGCTTCGAGAAGCACCGGGAGCTCCTCAGACGAGATGAGGCCAATAGATTCGAGCATGGTGACATGGGCCATCGAGCCCTCGACATCATATCTTGCCAGCTCGAGGTCAAGCTGACGGTCGTTGCCCACGGTAAATTCTTCAATCATTTGGTCAGGCTCGAAGCCTTTGTCCCATAGTTTGTTATGTTGCTGAGTCATAGATGGGTGGAGATGTTACGGATTAGGAGGGGATAAAACCTGAGAGCCTCGTCGAGCTCGTCGAGGCGTATGTATTCGTCGGCCGAGTGGGAGCGCGACGACTGGCCGGGCCCTATCTTGAGCGAGTGGATTGCGGGCATGAGCGCCATGTCGGAGGTGGTGGGGCTCACAAAGGGAGTCTTGCCGAGAGCCACGGCGCTTGCCACAAGCGGATGCTCGGGGGCTATCACCGAGGCGGAGATGCGGGTGGAGCGGGGAGTGAGGGTGGAGTTGGCCACAGCCTTTTGGAGTATCTCTACCGTCTCGGCATTGGTATAGGCGTCGGTGGTGCGCACATCCACAACGTAGTCGCATTGTTCGGGCACCACATTGTGTTGCCGCCCGGAGTTGATCATCGTTACCGAGATTTTCACCGGGCCGAGTGTTGGCGACTCTTTGTCGAAGCTGAAATTGCGCAGCCGGTTGATGTCGTCGATGGCGAGATAGAGGGCGTTGACCCCTTCGTTGCGGGCGGCGTGGCCGGTCACTCCGCGGGTCACTCCGTCGAGCACCACGAGACCCCTTTCGGCCACTGCGGGCTGCAGACCGGTGGGCTCGCCCACGATAGCCATGTCGACCTTTATGCCGAGGTCGGCGAGGTGGGGAAGGAAGCTGCGCATACCTTTGATGTCCATCACCTCCTCGGCTGCCGTGATGGCAAGGAGGAGATTGAAAGGCAGCTCCTCATTGCGCAACTCCAGAAACGTCATGACGAGAGCCACCGCCGAAGCGCCGGCGTCGTTGCTGCCGAGGCCGTAGAGACAGCCGTTTTCAATCGTCGGGGCGAAAGGGTCGCGGGTGTAGGAGGGGGAGGGCTTTACGGTGTCGTGGTGGGAGTTGAGCATGAGTGTGGGGAGCGCGGGATTATAGGGGCGCGCCATAGCCCACACATTGTTATAAAGTCGTTGGGCATTGTCAACTCCCTGCTCCCTGAGCCATTGGTGGAGGAGAGTGGCCGTGTTGTCTTCCTCGCGCGAAAGCGAGGGGGTGGCCACGAGGCGGCTCAGCAGGTCGACTGCCCGGGGGAGTGAGGGGTGGGAGGTCATAGCTTGATGATTGTTCCGGCTTCGGGGAGGGTAACCTCCGAGGCGTGACAGATGTTGACGCTCGCAATGCCTTGGGCAACACCTTTGAGGGCGTTGGAGAGCTTGGGCAACATGCCGCCGCTCACCTTGCCTTCGCTTTTGAGCTGCTCGAAGATGGCGGGGGTGACAAGTGGAATCACCGAGTTATCGTCGTCAGCGTTGAGCAACACTCCCCGTTTCTCGAAACAGAAAGTGAGACTCGCGGGGAGGCGTCGCGCCACGGCGGTTGCGATGGCGAGCGCCACCGAGTCGGCGTTGCAGTTGAGCAGAGTGCCCGCGCCGTCATGACAGATGGCGCATATCACCGGCACAAACCCGTCATCAAGAAGCTTGGCGAGCAGGGCGTCGCTGACCCTGAGGGGATCGATGTCGCCCACATAGCCGAAGTCAACCGGCTCGGGGTTGCGGCGGGTGGCGGGAATGAGGTTTCCGTCGGCGCCCGAGAGGCCGAGGGCATTGACGCCGCGACTCTGAAGCATCGACACTATCCTCTTGTTGATGAGGCCGGCATAGACCATCGTCACCACCTTGAGGGTCTCGGCCGAGGTGACGCGCCGGCCGTCGATCATTGTGGTGGGAATGTCGAGCGCCTTGCTCAGGCGGGTAGCTTCCTTGCCGCCGCCGTGAATGAGTATTTTCTTACCCTCGATGGCGGCGAAATCGTCGAGAAAGGCCGACAGCGCCTCGGGGTTGTCAACTACGTTGCCCCCGATTTTGATTACTCTCACCCGGCTCATAGGGCTTCAAGCATGCGTTTGAGCACGGTCTGGGCGCTGATTTCGCGGTTGGCAGCTTCGGGTATCACTATCGAGCGGGGCGACTCGATGACCTCGTCGGTGACTATCATGTTGCGTCTCACCGGGAGGCAGTGCATAAAGCGGGCATTGTTGGTGAGCGCCATCTTGTCGGCGTCAACGGTCCAGCTGCGGTCGGTCGACAGCACTTTGCCGTAGTTGTCGCCGGTATAGGCCGACCAGTTTTTGGCATAAACGAAATCGGCACCCTCAAAGGCCTTGCGCTGATCATATTCGATAGTCGCGCCGGCGGTAAAGGCCGGGTCAAGTTCATAGCCCTCGGGGTGGGTGATCACGAGGTCATAGCCGGCGGCTACCATCCATTCGGCAAAGGAGTTGGGCACCGCCTGGGGGAGGGCTTTGGGATGAGGCGCCCAGGTCATTACGATTTTGGGGCGTTCCACCTCCTTAAACTCCTCGATGGTGATGAGGTCGGCGAAGCTCTGCAGGGGGTGGCCGGTGGCTGCCTCCATGCTCATCACCGGGCGACCGCTGTATTTTATGAATTGATTTACGACACGCTCCTCATAGTCCTCGGCCTTGTCTTTGAGGCCGGCAAACGATCTCACGCCGATGATGTCACAATAGCTTGCCATCACGGGGATAGCTTCGAGGAGATGTTCGGCCTTGTCGCCGTCCATCACCACTCCGCGCTCGGTTTCAAGTTTCCATGCGCCCTGGTTTACGTCGAGCACCATGCAGTTCATGCCGAGATTCATGGCGGCTTTCTGGGTGCTGAGACGGGTGCGCAGCGAGGAGTTGAAGAAAATCATCAGCAGAGTGCGGTTGCGCCCCAGGTCGGTGTAGGCAAACCGATCGCGCTTAATCTCGAGCGCTTCGGCCACTGCTTTGTCGAGCGGCCCTATATCTGAAACACGGGTAAATTTCTTCATTTCTGTTCAAGCAGTCGGGTTAGGGAATCGATAAACTGTTTGGCCTCTTCTTTGGAGAGGCAGAGGGCGGGGAGGAGGCGCACGGTGTCGGGCGAGGCGCCGCCGGTGAAGATGTGGTGGTCGAAGAGCAGGGCGCGGCGCACATCGGCGCCTTTCATTCCCTCGACCTCGAAGCCTATCATCAGGCCGCGGCCGCGCGGATTCTTTACGCGGGGAATCGCGCGCAGGCTCTCAAGCAGGTATTCGCCCACTTGACGGGCGTTGTCAATGAGGTTTTCCTGCTCAATGACGCGGAGCACGGCGATGGCGGCGGCACAGGCAAGGTGGTTGCCGCCGAAGGTGGTGCCGAGCATTGATTTGGCCGGCTTGATGGAGGGCGAGATCAGCACCGCTCCCATCGGAAAGCCGTTGGCGATGCCTTTGGCGCAGGTGATGATGTCGGGACGGATGCCGGCATACTGATGGGCGAAGAATTTTCCGGTGCGGCCATATCCCGACTGGATTTCGTCGCATATCAGCATGGTGCCGGTCTCGGCGGTGAGGCGGCGCAAACCGGTGAGAAACTCGTCGTCGGGGAGGCGTATGCCGGCCACTCCCTGGATGCCCTCGACAATAGCGGCACAAAATTCTCCGGTTCTGAGCAGGCGCTCTGCGGCCTCAAGGTCGTTGAGCGGAGAGAATACCACATTGTCGGTTGCGTTGAAAGGGGAGACGATCGAGGGGTTGTCGGTGGCGGCCACGGCGCCCGATGTGCGGCCGTGGAAAGCCTTGTCGAAGGCGAGCAGCTTGCGGCGGCCGGTGGCAAACGAGGCAATCTTGATGGCGTTTTCGTTGGCCTCGGCGCCCGAGTTGCAGAGAAACAGCTGATAGTCGTCATAGCCCGACACCTTGCCGAGCAGTTCGGCAAGGGTGGTCTGGAGGCTGTTTTTCACCGAGTTGGAATAAAATCCGAGCTTGGCCACCTGGGTGCTCACCGCGTCGACATAGCGGGGATGGGCGTGGCCTATCGAAATCACGGCATGACCGCCGTAGAGATCGAGATAGGGGGTTGAGTCGGCGGTATAGACATGGCAACCTTTGCCTGTCACCGGCTCGATATCATATAGGGAATATACGTCAAAGAGATTCATGGCTTAGAAAGCTGACCCTTTGAGCTTCAGCCCGGTAGAGGGGTCGAAGCCGCAAAGAAGGTTCATATTTTCGAGTGCTTGGCCCGAGGCTCCCTTGAGGAGGTTGTCGATGGCGGCGGTGATGAGCAGCTTGCCATCGTTGACGTTGAGACCTATGAGGGCTTTGTTGGTGTTGACCACCTGTTTGAGGTTGATGGGGCGGTCGCTCACGCGGGTAAACGTCGAGTTGCGGTAGTAGTCCTCATAGAGCTTCCTCACCTGAGCCTCGTCGAGATTGCAGTCGAGGGTGGTCATGGCAAAGATGCCGCGGGCAAAATCGCCTCTCACCGGAATGAAGGTTATCCTCGTGTCGGAGGCCGACGGCTGCAGGCGTGTTAGGGTGCGGCTGATTTCTCCTAAGTGTTGATGAACAAAAGGTTTGTAGACCGACACATTGTCGTTGCGCCATGAGAAATGGGTCGTTGCGCCCGGCTTGACGCCCGCGCCGGTCGAGCCGGTGAGGGCGGTGATGTTGATTTCGGCGGGGAGAAGTCCTGCGGCGGCGAGGGGGAGCAGAGAGAGCTGAATGGCGGTGGCGAAGCAGCCGGGATTGGCCACGAGGCGCCCGCCGGCCACACGCTCGCCGTTGAGGTCGGTGAGACCGTAGATATAGCCGTTGCTCTCGTCGCGGTAGTCCTGGGCGAGGTCTACCACTTTGAGATTGTCGGGAAGGGGGTTCCCGCTCCAGAACTCGCGGCTGGCGCCGTGGGCCGAGCAGAGAAACAACACGTCGATATCGTCGAGCGAATAGCTGTCGGAAAATCTGAGATTGGTTTCCCCTTCGAGCGATTCATGCACCTCGCTCACCTTTTTGCCGGCGTTGGAGCGCGAGTTGATCCAGGCTATCTCAACCGCGGGGTGATTGATAAGCAGGCGTATGAGCTCACCGGCGGTATATCCGGCGCCGCCGATTATGCCGACTTTCACCCTTGTGTCAGCGCCGCTCATTCGGGAAGCGAGCTTGAGTTGTTGGCCACCTGCTTGATGTGGTAGATTTTCATCTGGTTGCCGAGTATCTTGGTAAAGCCTTTCACATCGTCGGCACTCCATGCCTTGTTAACCTCGCCATATTCGCCGAAATCGGTCTTCATGAGGTCGAAGGGGCTCTCTACGCCCACGAGGGTGTAGGAATAGGGGCGGAGGATGATTTCAACGGTGCCGGTGACATTCTTCTGCGAGCTTTCGAGCATGGCTTCGATGTCGCGCATCACGGGGTCGAGATACATCGCTTCGTGCATAAACATGCCATACCATGTGCCTACCTGGTCTTTCCAGTATTGCTGCCACTTGGTGAGGGTGTGTTTCTCGAGCATTTTGTGGGCGGCGATGATCAGCACGGGGCCGGCGGCTTCAAATCCCACACGTCCCTTGATGCCGATTATGGTGTCGCCGATGTGCATGTCGCGGCCTATGGCATACTGGCTGCCGATTTCCTCCACCTTGCGGATGAGGGCGAGCTTGTCGTTGCCCATGGTGTCGCCGTCAACAGCCGAAATCTCGCCCTTGTCAAAGCTGATGGTGAGTTTGCGCGGCTCGGTTTGGGTGAGCTGTGAGGGGTAAGCCTCCTCGGGGAGGGTCTCGTTGCTGTGGAGAGTCTCCTTACCGCCTATCGAGGTGCCCCAGAGACCCTTGTTGATCGAATATTCCATCTTCTTGAAATCGGCCTCATAGCCGTGGCGCTTGAGATAGTCGATTTCATATTCGCGGGTGAGGGTGAGGTCGCGGGTGGGGGTGATGATTTCAATGCCGGGGGCGAGAATCTGGAATGTGAGGTCAAATCTCACCTGGTCGTTGCCCGCACCTGTCGAACCGTGAGCCACGGCGTCGGCCTTGATTTTCTTGGCATATTCGATAATGGCGATAGCCTGGAAGATGCGCTCCGAGCTCACAGAGATAGGATAGGTGCCGTTGCGCAACACATCTCCCGCCACCATATATTTGATTGCGCGGTCATAATACTCGCGGGTGATGTCGAGCGACGCGTGGCTCTTGGCTCCGAGGGCCAGCGCCTTGCGCTCTATTTCCTTAAGGTCTTCTTCCGAAAAACCGCCGGTATTGGCAATGGCGGTGTGAACTTCATATCCGAGATCTTCCGAGAGATATTTCACGGCAAATGAGGTGTCGAGCCCTCCGCTGAAGGCCAACACCACTTTCTTCTTATTGTTTGTGTCCATGTTGTTTTTGCAGGTAGAAAAAATAGAAAATTTTGGCAATTATTTGAGATGCAGAAACTTGCGCACGCCGCTGCGCAGCATCATCATATAGGGGTTAGAGCGTTTGGCGCCCTCAAGCGGCTGCTTGGGGTCATAAAGCATACCGGTGCACAGACACATTCGGCGATTGTTGCGTTGAAGAATATCGTAATTGCGACAACCTTCACATCCTCGCCAGAATTCCTCATCGTCGGTGAGCTCTGAAAATGTTACCGGTTTATAGCCCATACGCGAGTTGAGCTTCATAACCGGAAGTGATGTGGTGATGGAAAAAAGTTTGGCAAAGGGAAAGCGTAGTCGAGCCAGCTCGAATGTTTTTGTCTTGATGGCGCCGGCAAGGCCAAGATGACGGTAATCCGGGTCGACAATCAATCCTGAAGTTGCCACAAAGTCGCCGTGACTCCAACACTCTATATAGCTGAAGCCAACGAGACGGTCGCCGTGGAGAGCAACAACACTTTTGCCGCCGGTGATCTTCGAGGCGATATACTCGGGAGTGCGGCGCGCTATTCCGGTGCCGCGCTGCAGGGCCGATTCATATATCATCTGAACGATCGTTTCGGCATACTTGGCGTGTTGCGGCTCGGCAAACATGACAGTGATGTCGTTGATGGTCATTTGTGAAACTTGTGTTGATTAAAAATCGGATGATAGGTTATTGCGTAATTTTTCGCAATAATTCCGCAAAGTTACGCAAATTTCACCACACCTCCCCGTTAATTCCCTTATAAAAATTAAAAAACTTCTAAACACACATCTT
>CAYLMR010000007.1:0-39889 GCA_964384885.1 uncultured Bacteroides sp. | reverse complement strand
CTGACCGAGATAATCCTCGGCGGTTTTCTTCATCTTCTGAAGAATCATGGCCGAAATCTCCTGAGGAGTATATTCACGGCCGTCGATGTCAACACGGGGAGTGTTGTTGTCGGAGCGTACCACTTTATAAGGCACGCGTTCGATTTCTTTCTGTACCTGATCATAGGTTTCACCCATGAAACGCTTGATCGAATAGATGGTGCGCTCAGGGTTAGTGATGGCCTGACGCTTGGCGGGGTCACCTACCTTACGTTCGCCACCGTCAACAAATGCAACAATTGAAGGTGTGGTGTTTCTACCTTCGCTGTTGGGTATTACAACAGGATCATTTCCTTCGAGAACGGATACACACGAGTTAGTGGTTCCGAGGTCTATGCCAATAATTTTTCCCATAATTTTGAGATTTTTATTCTTTATTTTGGTTTTGAGTTAATTCAATTTTTTCCTGCAGCGGACCGGGTTGTCGGGATTGCTTCCGCTTGCCCTCCCCCTCGGTTGTGCTACATTTATTAAACAAACATAGTGCCAAAAAAGTTGCAGGGCCTTTCAGCCGCTTTTTGAGGAAATAATTGATTGTTTTTGTCACTATACCTCTGCCAAACAGTGACAATATGTCATAATCCCCACCCCACGGGCATAAACACAATTAGCCCGCCGACTCATAAAGAGCAAGCGGGCTAACCTTATCTTATAACGGTAATGACCTAATTATCAGTCGAGAGCCTTGTCGATGGCGGCGGCGCGGGCAGCTGCGGCACGCGACTTGCGCTTGGGCTTCTCTTCGGTCACGGCGGGCATGTCGGGCTTAACGCCGGCCAGATCGGGATCGATCATGATGCGGCCGCAATATTCACACACGATAATTTTCTTGTGCATCTTGATTTCCATCTGACGCTGGGGCGGAATGCGGTTGAAGCAGCCACCGCAGGCATCTCTCTGCACATAAACGATGCCGAGGCCGTTGCGGGCATTCTTGCGGATGCGCTTGAAAGCGGTGAGGGTGCGCTCGTCGATTTTGGTTTCGAGATTGAGGGCTTCGCCGCGGAGGGTCTCCTCCTCCTGCTTGGTTTCAGAAACGATTTCCTCAAGCTCCTGACGCTTCAGGGCCAGGATATGGTTGCGGTCAAGAAGCATTGACTCGGTCTGCTCGATTTCGGCCTTTTTATTCTCGGTATCGCGGGCATGCTCGTTGATATGTTTCTCGGCAAGTTCGATCTCAAGGGTCTGAAATTCGATTTCTTTCGAGAGGTGGTCATATTCACGGCTGTTTCTCACATTGTCAATCTGCTCCTTGTAGGTAGCTATTTTCGACTGAGAATCGAGAATCTTGTTCTGCTCAATAACGGTTTTCTTGCGCAGTTCCTCGATTTCGTTCTTATATTTGTCGATTCGTGTATGAAATCCGGCGATTTCATCCTCAAGGTCGCGCACTTCGTTGGGGAGTGCACCGCGCTCGGCACGCAGTCTGTCGATTTTGGAGAGAATACGCTGCAACTCGTAGAGCGATTTGAGCCTTGACTCGACCGAGAGCGACTCGGCGGGTTTGGCTTTGCGTGTAGTAGCCATATATAGTGACGTTTATAGTTATATTTTTCTATATGATAGATGACAAGCTCAAAGATAAACCATAGGGTTTTGGTCGGAACATGCCAATTTGACTGCAAAGTTAGGAAATTTTTTGGTAATTAACTCATAAAATATCTCTTTGCTGCATGATTCACTCTCATGATGGCCTATATCGGCTATGATTACCGACGAGGAGTAGTCGAGAAAGTCATGATAGCGGGTGTCGGAGGTGAGATAGATCTGAGCTCCCGCCTCGATGGCCCGGGGAAGGAGCGAACCTCCGCTGCCGCCACACAATGCCACCCTTTGCAAACAGGAGCTGTCACCGCAATAACGCATCGGGTCGGAACATCTCACCACCGGCGAACCGAACTTTGATTTCACAATCTCGACAAACCGTGCCAAAGTGACAGGCTCAGGGAGATTGCCAACACATCCGAGCCCCTCGGTCTTTTCGGGATTATGAGGCTCAAGCACCTCAACATCTCTCAGCCCGAGCATACGCGCCATACAGTGACTCACGCCTCCGGGAGCGGAGTCGAGCGCCGTGTGGCTCGAATAGATGGCCACATTGGCAGTCACGGCCTTTATGAGCGCCTGCTCAACGGGGGTGGCTCCGGTGAGCGACTTCACCCCGCGAAACAATAGCGGATGATGTGACACAATCATATTACACCCCTTGCTGACTGCCTCGTCAACAACAGAGGGGGTTACATCGACGGTAAGCAACACTCCGGTAACCTTGGTGTCGGGAAAGCCATACTGCAGCCCGGTGTTGTCATAACTCTCCTGCAGACGGCGAGGGGCGAAGGCTTCGAGAGCCTCCGCCACTGCCGCTACGGTTATCTCTTTTGACTTATCTTCCGGACTCACTTTTCAGGTTTGGGAGTGAGGGCGATATAGAGTTCGTCGAGCTGTGACTGATCGATTTCCGAAGGAGCGTCGATCATCATGTCGCGACCGGCATTGTTTTTGGGGAATGCGATAACGTCGCGGATAGAGTCGAGACCTGCGAGAATCGACACAAAGCGGTCGAAGCCGAAAGCGAGACCTCCGTGAGGGGGCGCGCCAAACTTAAAGGCATTCATCAGGAAGCCGAATTTATATTGAGCTTCCTCATCGGTGAGGCCGAGCAGACGGAACATAGTGTTCTGGAGGTCGGCTTCATGAATACGTATCGAACCGCCGCCAAGCTCATTGCCGTTGACCACCATGTCATAGGCGGTAGCTCTCACGGCGCCGGTATCGGTTTCGAGTTTGTCGATATCCTCGGGGTTGGGCGAGGTGAAGGGGTGGTGCATGGCGTAGTAGCGGCCGGTCTCCTCATCCCACTCGAAGAGGGGGAAGTCGATAACCCAAAGGCATGAGAATTTCTGAGGGTCTCTCAGGCCGAGGCGGCTGCCCATTTCGAGGCGGAGCTCGCAGAGCTGCTTGCGGGTGCGGGCGGTGCCGCCGGCGAGTATCAGCATCAGGTCACCGGGGTTGGCACCGGCGCGTTCGCCCCACGATCTGATAACCTCGTCGCTGAAGAATTTGCCCACCGAGCTCTTGATCGAGCCATCTTTCTCAAACTTAACCCACATCATGCCCGAAGCACCGATCTGAGGACGTTTCACAAAGTCGGTGAGCTGGTCGAGCTGCTTGCGGGTATATTCGGCGCAGCCGGGAGCCACGATGGCGCCTACATATTCGGCATTGTCCATCACCGAGAAGCCGGAGCCTTCGGTAAGGTCCTTAAGCTCCACAAACTCCATGCCGAAACGGGTGTCGGGCTTATCGGAGCCGTAGAGGCGCTGGGCGTCGGCCCATGTCATGCGGGGGAAAGGCTCGGTGAAGTCGATATCCTTTACATATTTAAATATGTGTTTCACCAGACCCTCAAACATGTTGAGCACATCTTCCTGCTCAACAAACGACATCTCGCAGTCGATCTGAGTGAACTCGGGCTGACGGTCGGCACGAAGGTCCTCGTCGCGGAAACACTTCACAATCTGGAAGTAACGGTCAAAGCCGCTCACCATAAGGAGCTGCTTGAAGGTCTGGGGCGACTGAGGCAGGGCGTAGAACTCGCCGGGATTCATGCGCGAAGGCACCACGAAGTCTCTCGCTCCCTCGGGAGTTGACTTGATAAGCACGGGAGTCTCAACCTCAAGAAAACCTTTTGAGTCGAGATAGCGGCGAATCTCAAAAGCCATCTTGTGGCGCAGCTCGAGATTGCGGCGCACTGCTCCGCGGCGCAGGTCGAGATAGCGGTAGCGCATTCTGAGGTCGTCGCCGCCGTCGGTGTCATCTTCGATGGTAAACGGAGGTACTTCGCTGCGGTTGAGTATTTTGAGATTGTCGGCAATGATTTCAATGTCGCCGGTGTCGAGATGAGAGTTCTTTGATGTGCGTTCGGCAACCTTACCCTCTACCTGAATCACAAATTCGCGTCCCAACTTGTTGGCACGCTCGCAAAGTGAGGCATCAGTGTCGTTGTCAAACACTATCTGGGTTATGCCATAACGGTCGCGGAGATCCACAAAGGTCATTCCGCCCATTTTTCTGATGCGTTGCACCCATCCGGCAAGAGTAACGTGACGGCCTGCGTCGCTGAGACGAAGTTGGCCGCAAGTATCGCTTCTATACATATAATATTATGTTGATTGTTGGCTTATTGAAATTTGATTGCGTAAGCATGGCGAGCCTCCGCGGCTCAAAACCACCTGCAAAATTACACATTTATTTTAAGATATGCAATAACCGTCTGAGGGTCAGACCACGGCGCCGCGTTGCGGCTCGTGGCCGAGGTTCAGCGTGTGCCCAGCTCGGTTATCGAGCCGGTGGTGGGGTCGAAACGGGCGTAGGCGGGGGCCTTTTTGTCGACAAAGAGACCGGTTTCAACTCCGAACACCGTGCCGAGCTGAGCCATCGGCAACTGCATCGAGCAGACTACATTGTCCATATAAATCACGTCGACCGACGCGTTGCCCGGAATGCGGTAGGCAAGACCTCCTTTGGGAAACTTGCGTCTTTCACCCGACTCGGTGAGGGGTATCTCGCCGCGCGACATAACCTTGACATCAACCCACAGGGGGTCACCGCTGAGGTCGGTATCATCTACAATGCCGCGGGTGGCGGAGATGCGGCACACGATGGTGCGCGAGTCCTCATCCTCGGGAATGATGGTGAAAGTTCTCACCTCGGTGGAATGTTGCTCGGTGCCGGCAAACATGGCGGTAAGGGCAGCTTCCTGAGCAGCCAGATTGTCGAGGGCAAGCTGCATGGCTTTGCCGTCGGAAGGCATATTGTCGGCGTCGCCCGAAATAATGTCGTTGCGGCTCTGACGCAGTTCGTAGATTTTGGCAGCGGCAAGCTCGGCGCGTTTGGCAGTCGACTGAGCCTGAATCATCTCCTCGGTCACAACCTGACGGGCCACCGGCTGCTGAAGTATGGTGGGTTGGGGAGCCACAGCCACCGGCACCGGGTTGGCGGCCACGGTTGCGGTGACGCTCTCCTCGTCGATATTTATGCCGAGGGGAATATTGTCGTCGGTGAGTATCATATAAGGTGTGGCGCCGCTCTTAAACTGCACCAGATAGCGCTCCTCGTTGTCAACGCTCACACCCTCGGCATTGAGGGTAACACTTTTGAGGCTATATTGGGTCGAGGGGGTCATCACCGGGTTGATGTTGAGATACTTGCGGGCATAGCGCGCAAACTCGCCCGGCTGTTTCACCACTTTCTCAACCTCTACCGACACTTTAAGGGCGGTTGAGGGAAGGGAGTAGATAATGCCGTTGTCGGTGGCTTTGGTAGCCGAGATTTTCTTGGTTGTCTGAGCCGAGGCGGCGGGTGAGAGAGTCATCATTGCGGCTACCGCGCCCGAAATCAGGGCAATGCGTGAGAATATATTGATCTTCATATAACTTTTAAGGCAGAGGTAAATTGACTTATAGGCAGCTGTCAGCCGAGAGTTTCCTTGATGGCACGGCCCACATTTTCGGCAATGTCGCTTGCCGTCACTCCATAGTCGCCGTGAGTCTCGGCAGCGAGCTGACCGGCCACACCGTGGATATAGGAGGCGAGCAGCGGGCTTATCTCGGGACGGTAGCCCTGAGCCATAAAGGAGAGGATGATGCCGGTGAGCACATCGCCGCTGCCGGGAGTGGCGAGGGCGGGAGTGCCTGTGATGTTGAAATAAACCTTTCCGTCGGGGCGAACCAGGGCGCTGTAATGCCCTTTGAGCAGAATCAGCAGGTTGTAGTCGTCGGCCACCTTGATGGCTTTGAGCAGACGTTGCTCATCGTTGGCATGTGAACCGAAAAGTCGGTCAAACTCCCCGGCATGAGGGGTGAGGATGGAGTGCTGGGGAAGGAGGTTAAGCATCGTGCGTCTCTGGGCCACACAGTTGAGGGCGTCGGCGTCGAGCACCACAGGGCTGCCGGCACTTTTCAGGAAAGTCTCGAGAGCCGTCACGGTTGCTTCCGAAGTGCCGATGCCGGGGCCTATGGCGACGGCATTATAGGCGTGGGTGGCTTTGATTTCGGTGACTATGTTATCGTTTTTGTCAGAGTCGTAGAGAGCTTCGGGAGCCTGCTGCTGAATCACGTCATAGCCCCACCCGGGAGCATGAACGGTGAGCTTGCCCACACCCGAGCGCAAAGCGCCGCGGGCGGCAAAAAGAGCGGCGCCCATCATGCCGTAGCTGCCGGCCACAAGCAATGCGTTGCCGAAATCGGCCTTCGAGCAGAAATCGGGACGCGGTTTGAGCAGACGGCGGGCACCCACAGCGTCGACAATCTGAAAGTTGGTGGGGGTGCGGCGTATGGCTTCGGTGTTGAGGCCGATGTCGAGGAGTTTCCACTTGCCCACAAGCTCGGCGTTCTCCTTCATCATGAAGGCGAGGCGGGGGAACTCGAAGGTAAGGGTAAGGGTTGCGTGAACGATGTCGCTGTTGATGGCGCCCTTGTTCCAGTCGCCAAACATGCCGGAGGGCACGTCGATCGACACCACCGATGCCTCCGACTCGTTGATATATCTCACGAGGGTCTTGAAACCGCCCATGAGAGGTTCCTTGAGGCCGGAGCCAAACAGGCCGTCGATCACCAGGTGACTTCTCGTAAGCTCGGGCAAGGTAAATGTGCCGGTAACCTCGGTGAAATTCACACCGTCGAGCTGAAGGAGCGAGTCGCGACACACCCGACACTCATGCGAAAGCCGGTTACCGCCTATGTTAAACAGGTAAATATCGGGCGCATAGCCCTGCTCCACAAGCTGCCGGGCCACGGCAAGAGCGTCGGCGCCGTTGTTGCCCGGGCCCGCAAAGACCACAGTGCGTTTGGTGGGGCGCCACCGCGAAACTATCTCATTAACAATTCCATCGGCTGCCCGCTCAATGAGCTGAAGGGCGGTAACACCCTCCTTTTCAATTGTCTGACGGTCGATGGCGCGTATATCTTCCGTAGTAAAAATCTTCATTCTGAATAATTATTCAATTAGGCTACAAATTTACAAATTCTTTTTTCCACTAAAGGAGAATTTTTGTAAATTTGCACAATAATTTTTTGCCGTCTCTCCCCATTGGTTTTTTCACGCAAATTCCGATTCTCAATATCATGACTCAAGTTTCATATAACGGCCTTGATTTTGTGCCTTATATCTCCAACTCACAGATTCAGCAACGCATCGGGGAGATAGCCGCCTCCATTTCCAGCGAGTATGCCGGCAAAACCCCCATGATTATCTGTGTGCTCAACGGCGCCTTCCCCTTTGCCGCCGACCTTTTCAGAGCCCTCACCATCGACGCTGAAATTGCTTTCATCCGCCTCAAAAGCTATGACGGCACCAGCTCGACCGGCAAGGTGAAGCAGCTCGTGGGGCTCACCGAAAGCATCGAGGGGCGCGATGTGATTGTAGTTGAGGATATTGTCGACACCGGTCGCACCATAGTGCGATTGCTCGACGACCTCAAGGCTCACAATCCCGCATCGGTCAAGGTTGCTACCCTGCTTTTCAAGCCCACGGCTCTTGAAACCGAGGTCAATCCCGACTATGTAGGCTTTGAGATTCCCAAAAAATTTATCATCGGCTTCGGTCTCGACCTCGACGGTCTTGCGCGCAACCTCCCCGACATCTATGTGCTTGCCGACCAGGCTGCCGAATAATGACCGCCGGCCGGTTGAAGCCCCTCTCCCTGCTCTCATCTGACTTTCAATTCATCCCCCTCTCATAAGTATGAACAACATTGTGATTTTCGGTGCTCCCGGTTGCGGCAAAGGCACCCAGAGCGAAAAGCTTATAGAACGTTACGGTCTCCATCACATCTCGACAGGAGAAGTGCTCCGTGACCACATTGCCCGTGATACCGATCTGGGCAAAGTAGCCAACCAGTATATCTCGGAGGGCAAGCTCATACCTGATGAATTGATGATCGACATTCTGGCCCACACCCTTGACAATGAGGCTAAGGAGGCCAAGGGTGTGATATTCGACGGATTTCCCCGCACTCTCCCCCAGGCCCACGCCCTGAAGAAGATGCTCAAGGAGCGCGGCACTGATGTTCATGCCGTTATCGGTCTCGAAGTGCCCGAGGATATTCTCGTAGACCGTCTCATCAACCGCGGTATTCAGACCGGTCGCGCCGACGACAATCTCGAAACCATCAAGAAGCGTCTCGAAGTCTATCACGATCAGACCACTCCCCTCAAAGGCTACTACACCGACGAGAAGCTCTATCACGATATTGCCGGCGACAAGACTCCCGACGAAGTGTTTGAGGATATTGTGAGCCGCCTCGACCCGATTTTCTGCCCCGCCGAAGAGAAATAACTCTCCCTGAAGATATTTACCGGCTACACGCCGTCAGCTGTCTAAAGTTCCGACAGATAGCTGATGGCGTGTTCTATTATCATGTCGCGGCCAAGGGCATATTCGCTGTCAGGAGCGTCAACCCGGTGGCCGGGAGTGGGAGCGACACCCCATTCGTTTGACCTCCGCTCGCTGTCGAGCATCGGTGAGGCTGACATCCTGATTGTCCAGCCGAGGGGTATCGACATGCTCATCGGCAATCCGGAGCCGCCGCCGGTGGTATCGCCGGCCACGACAATCTCCCCTCCGCGTGTTTTCATGAAGGAGGCAAACTGGTTGGCGGCGCTGAATGTAGAGCGGTTGGTCAACACCACCACAGGTTTGCCCCAGACGGTGTGGGGCGCCTCCGGGGGGAAATAATAAAACTCTTTAGGCTCGGAAAACTGATCATGACCGGGGCCGGTTTTGTGGCTCACATATCCTGCCAGAGTGCGCGAAGTGATGAAGCGCGAGGCCAGCTGCTCGCAGGCGGTCAGCTCCCCTCCTCCGTTGTCGCGTATGTCGACTATGAGGCCGTTGGTGGTGCCGAGGCGATAGAAAATCCAGTCGAGGTTGCCCTCACCTATGCCCGAAGCAAACGAACTGACACGTATATAGCCGATGTTGCGGTTCTCAACCACTCCGTAGGTGTAGTTGCCGAGACGGTCATAATTGAAGTTGAGATAGTTCTGAAGCACCACCCTCTCGTTGAAATTCTGAGGATAGTCGGCCCACCACCCCTTGTAGTAGCTTGAGGCGTAGGGGCTTGACAGGTTCACATGACCGTCTTTCAGCTCATTGACCATCTGCGACAGCAGCATGAAGAGGCCGTAGTTGTTGAGACCGGTCTTGGCCTGGGGCTCATAGACTGTGTAGATGCTGTCCCAGTCGATATGTTTCTCTGCGAAATAGCAGTAG
Organism: uncultured Bacteroides sp.; assembly: GCA_964384885.1. GTDB lineage: Bacteria > Bacteroidota > Bacteroidia > Bacteroidales > Muribaculaceae > Paramuribaculum. The sequence goes on along the minus strand of CAYLMR010000007.1, from coordinate 30,577 downwards.
TGACGGTCGACGGTTTCCCAAAGCGCCTTGAAATTGCCGTAGGCATCGTTGGGATAGTCTAAAGTGTCGCTGTCGTGACAGGCCGGCATGAGGATAGGAAGTGACAGAACTGCCGCAAAAGGTATCAGGGATTTTCTTTTCATGATCATGGGAGTATTATCACTTTGTTGCGGCGCGCCTCAACGGGGTTGATGGCCAGTCGGGTGGTTGAAATTCCTATCACGAGATTGTGGCTGCTGAAATTGTGGTCGAGGTGATTGGCCGACGAAGTGAGCAGCCGCATGTCATATCCGAGCCTGAGGGTTGTTGAGCCAAGATGAAAGTCGGCGCTCAGGAGGCCGTGATAGGCAAAGCGGTTGCCGGGCCAGCCGAAATGCACCGTTCCCGAACTGTCGCCGAGATATATCTCATAATAAAGCTGACCGTATTGAGGCATGAAGAACGCTCCCGCCAGCGGCATAAAAGCCTGATAGGAGAGAGTGAGGTTGAGCTTGCGGATATTGAGCGGCATCGACACCGAGGCGGCTGCAGCGACCGAAGCAGCTGCCTGAGCGGCGACAGGGTTGTTGGAGTTGGCGGGGCGATAGGCCGCTCCGGCGCTCAGCTCCAGACCGGGACCGGCGCCTATCTCGATTCCATGAGGGAGATAAAAGCGATATTGCCCTGAAAACTCGCCGTTGATTACAGCTTGCCACATGGCTCCCGAAGAGGTGTGGATTGTGTGGGTGTTGGCCAGCGAGAGGTCAATCTCCATCACCCCTTTCCAACGGCGGGGATTGCTTCTCAGAGCCTGCTGACGCGCCACGGCCACAAGAGTGTTGAAACCCGATGTCCTTACAGGCGACAGATAGGTATGGGTAAGGCGCGCCGCTCCCCCGCCGATCATCACGGTTGCCTTGACGGGCCTCAGCGGAACATCGGCCACTACAGTCAGCGAGTCGGTCTGAGCCACGGCGGCAAGCACAGCAGCCCAAAGAAGCGAAACTACCGACAATAATCTCAATTTACCCATATCAGTCGAATATGCGTTGCTGACCTGTGATTTCGTCTCTCACCTCGTCGTCCGAGCGGTTTTCCAGTTCGCTATCCTCCACCTCGGCAGTATCTTCGGAGTCGGGAGCAATTTCGGTCAGTTCCTCCTCCTCGACATCAAGCGGCTCAATTTCTGCTATCGACTGATAGGTCATGTTGGTGAGGCGCTTGCCTTTGGCACGGAAAGATTTTTCAGCCACAAACTCCTGCGACACTATTATCAGCGGCTCGCGGGGAACACCTCCCTCGGGCGCGGGGAACTCGATTTCAAACCTTGCTCCCGGCTTGTCGCTCAATATCATGAGGCGGCTGTCGGGATTCTCGCCGATAAACGATTGCTTGCGTCCGGTGGGCTCGAAAGCAAATCTCTTTAGGTAGGGGAAACCCTGGTCGGCGTCATAGAGCACCGCCGTCCATACATGGCCGGGACGGAATTTCTCTATGCGGAGAATGTTGTCCTCATAGTGGTTGGCGGCGTCGAAGGTCGAGGTGTAATACTCACCGTTTTTAAGCACCACAAGCACCAGGTCCTGAGGCCCGAACTCACCTAACTCGATGCCGCGGCCATCATAGTTGAGGCGCAACACGTCGGGGTCGAACCACACCATTCTTCCACCCAAGGTAGAGCGTCCACGCTCTTTGAGCGAGAAGCGGTGAACCTCGTTTTTGGTCACTATGTTGCCGCGGGCTGTGCGTCCCTTGATCGACAGGTCCGCAAAGTCTACGTCAAACTGCAGCGTCTTGAGGCGCGCCTTCGGTTTGAGAGTCACCCTCACCACCTCGGCCTCGCCGTTGGGATTGACGGTGAAATAGGCAACCCTCGAACCGGGCTTGCCCATAGTGAGATCATATTCCTTGTCGCGGGTCACGCCGGTGATGTTAAATCGCTTCATATAGAAGATGCCGCCGCGGCCATCCTGATAGATGGCGTTGTAGATAGTGCGCACGTCGCCGCGCTTAAACAGCCCGACATGCAACACATTCTTACCGATAAACAGCTTGTCGGCAACCTTCACGACCTTATAGCGGCCATCGCGATAGAAGATAATAACATCGTCGATGGTCGAGCACTGGAAGAGATATTCATCCTTCTTAAGCGATGTGCCGATAAAGCCTTCCTCGCGGTTGATATAGAGTTTTTCGTTGGCCTCGGCCACCGAAGTTGCCTCGATCGAATCGAAATTTCTTATCACTGTGCGGCGCTGCATATTGCCGCCATATTCCTTTTTGATTTTCTCAAACCAATCGATTGTGAATTGGGTGAGATTGTCGAGATTTCTGTTGAGCTGAGCTATCCTGTCAAGGCAATCGGCTATCACTTTTTCAGCCTTGTCGGAGCTGAAACGGTGAATGCGCTTCATCGGTATTTCTTCGAGGCGCTTGAGATCGTCGTCGGTGATGGGGCGCGAAAGTTTATCCTCCCACGGCTCAAACCTTTTGCGCAGATGGAGGAAGATAGCTTCGGTCGATTCGCCGCGCTCATATTCCTCATCCTTATAAAATCTTTCTTCGATGAAGATTTTTTCAAGAGAGGCAAAAAACAATGATTCGGTCACCTCGTCGCGCTCAATCTCAAGCTCGCGCCCCAACAGATAGCGTGTGCGGTCGGCCGAACGGCGCAACACGTCGCTCACCCCTATGAAATGAGGCTTATCGTCATAGATCACGCAGCAGTTGGGCGAAATCGGCAGCTCGCAGTCGGTGAAGGCATAGAGGGCGTCGATGGTCTTGTCGCTCGAAGAGCCGGGCTGCAGATGCACGAGTATGTTGGCCGTGTCGGCAGTGTTGTCATCCACGTTGCGAATCTTGATCTTACCCTTTTCATAAGCCTTGACTATCGAGTCGATAAGGCTCTCGGTGGTCATGCCATAAGGTATCTCGGTAATGGCGAGTGTCTTGGGATCGATCTTCTCGATTTTGGCCCTGACACGTATTTTGCCGCCGCGACGACCGTCGTTATAGCGCGACACATCGAGAAATCCTCCGGTGGCAAAGTCGGGATAGAGCACAAACTCCTCACCTTTGAGATAGGCAATAGCCGCGTCGATAATTTCATTGAAGTTGTGGGGCATGATGAGTGACGACAGTCCCGCCGCGATGCCACCCACACCCTGACTCAACAGCAAGGGGAACTTTGAGGGGAGAGTCACCGGCTCTTTCTTGCGGCCGTCATAGCTCATGCTCCATTTGGTGATCTTGGCGTTGAAGAGCGTGTCGAGAGCAAAACGGCTCAGGCGCGCCTCGATATAACGGCCTGCGGCTGCCGAAGCTCCCGTGAGTGTGTTGCCCCAGTTACCCTGGGTCTCAACAAGCAGCTCTTTCTGGCCGAGCTGCACCAAGGCGCCATAGATCGACGCATCACCGTGGGGATGATACTGCATTGTGTTACCCACAATGTTGGCAACCTTGTTGAAACGGCCGTCATCCAATGTCTTCATCGAATGAAGTATGCGCCTCTGCACCGGCTTCAGACCATCGTCGATATGGGGAATGGCACGGTCGAGAATGGTATAGGAAGCATAGTCGAGATACCAGCTCTGATACATGCCTCTGAGCTGCTGGCGGGCAACGCCATCATTGAGATCTACTATTACGGAATCAAATCCGCCCTCCTGCGCAGGTTCTGAATCCTCGGCCTCCTCAGGCAAAAGATCATCGGGTGTTACTTCGTTATCGTCGGTATCTTCGTAGTCGTCGCGCATGGTGTTGAGATTAGGGATTTTCGTGCAAAATTACAAAAAATATTTAATAGATGTGTTGTCGTGAAATTATTTTCGGCGGGAGCGCCTGTTTTTAAGATTTGAATGCCTCGGGCTCAACCAAATTTTTGTATATTTGTAGGCTCATATTCCGTCGCAACCCCCCGCGGGTCAGCACCCGGGATATGGCTGTAACCTGAAATCAAGAATAAATCTTTCGCTTATATAGAAATAACATCAACGAAATGAGAGTATTGAAATTCGGAGGCACTTCGGTGGGAACTCCCGAAAGCCTGCGCAATGTCAAACATATTGTGGAGGACTATGTTGCCTCCTCCCCCTCCGGCGAGCCGGTGATAGTGGTCGTGTCGGCCCTCGGAGGCATAACCGACCGCCTCATAGCGATAGGCCATGAGGCTCTTAACAACAGGGGCAACTCGTTTGTGGAGCCCTTTGACGCGGTAGTGAAACGCCACCACAACGTTATCGACGCGATGGTCGACCCTTCGAGCAAAGCTATCGTGAGATCGAAGGTCGACGCCATGCTCGACGAGCTTTTCAACATCTATCGCGGCGTGAGCCTCATCGGCGACCTTTCGGCCCGTTCGCTCGACATTATCGTGAGCTATGGCGAGCGTCTGTCGTCAACGATCATCGAGCATATCTTCGATGTGCCTACAATAAGGCTCGATTCCCGCAGGTTTATCAAAACCGTGAGCCAGTTCGGCAAACATGTGCTCGACGCCGAGACCACCCGGTCGCTGATAACCGAGACTTTCACCCCCGAGGTGATGGCCCAGAACAAGGTGATTCTCGTGCCCGGTTTCATAAGCACCGACACCAAGGGCGACATCACCAACCTCGGCCGCGGAGGCAGCGACTATACCGCCGCCATTCTCGCCGCAGAGCTGCCGGGAGTGGAACAACTTGAAATCTGGACCGATGTCGACGGCTTCCTCACCGCCGACCCCAGAGTAGTGCCCGGAACCTATGTCATTGATTCGCTCTCATTTATCGAAGCGATGGAATTGTGTAACTTCGGCGCGAAAGTCATCTATCCCCCGACAATCTACCCGGTGTTTCACAAAAACATTCCCATCCTGATCAAAAACACCTTCAACCCCGAGGCTCCCGGCACTCTGATCTGCGACCGACCCGCGACTGAAAAACCGGCTGAGACCGACGATGAGACCGGAAGCGACAAGGCCATCAAGGGCATCAGCTCGATCAACGACACATGTCTCATCACAGTGAGCGGTCTCGGCATGGTGGGTGTGATAGGTGTCAACTCGCGCATCTTCAACGCCCTTGCCCGCAACGGTGTGAGCGTGTTCCTCGTGTCTCAGGCTTCAAGTGAAAACACCACCTCGTTTGCCGTGAGAAACATTGATGCCGACAATGCCGTCAAGGCTCTCGAATCGGAATTCATGGCCGAGCTTCAGACCGGCGAAATCAACCCCATGGTTGTGGAGCGCAACCTCGCCACCGTGGCTATCGTGGGCGAGAACATGAAGCAGGCTCCCGGAGTGGCCGGCCGTCTGTTCAACACCCTCGGCCGCAACGGCATCAACATCAAGGCCTGCGCACAAGGCGCTTCCGAAACCAACATCTCGTTTGTGATTGAGCTCGCCGACGAACGCAAGGCGCTCAACGTAATACACGAAAGTTTTTTTCTCTCTGACACCCGGGTTCTCAACATCTATTTAGTGGGAATTGGCAACGTTGGGTGTCACCTTCTTCAGCAGCTTGCCCGCCAGCAACAACATCTCCTCGAAACCAAAGCGCTGAAGCTCAAAGTGGTGGGCATAGCCAATTCCCGTAAAGCGGTTTTCAACGCCAACGGCCTCGACCTGTCCCGGTGGCGCGAGCTGCTTGACGAGTCTCCCCTCGCCTCCGACCCTCAGCTGATTCTCAACGAGATTCTGGGCATGAACCTCTATAACTCGGTGTTTGTCGACTGCACTTCGTCGCCCGCAATAGCAGGTCTATATGCCTCGCTGCTCTCGAAGAATGTCAATGTGGTGGCGGCCAACAAAATCGCCGCCTCGTCGGAGTATGAGAACTACCGTAACCTCAAGAACATCGCACGCCGCAAGGATGTGAAATTTCTCTTTGAGACCAATGTGGGCGCCGGCCTTCCCATCATCAACACCATCAACAACCTCATCAACTCGGGCGACAAGATATTGCGCATCGAAGCGGTGTTGTCGGGCACCCTCAACTTCATTTTCACCAACCTCAGCGCCGACGTGGCGCTGTCGGAGGCGATAAGGAGAGCCATGACCAACGGCTACAGCGAGCCCGACCCGAGGGAGGACCTCTCGGGGCGCGACGTGGTGAGAAAGATAGTCATTCTTGCCCGCGAGGCCGGATTGAAATGCGAGCAGGAGGATGTGGAGAAAAATCTCTTTATTCCCCCTCATCTTTTCGACGGCTCGCTCGAAGACTTTTTTAGCAATCTCGCCGAGGTTGACCGCGAAATGGAGTCAAAACGTCTCGAAGCTGAGAAAGAGGGTGAGCGCTACCGCTTCGTGGCCTCGCTGAGCGAAAACGGCCGTCTCGCCGTAGGTCTCCGCAAAGTCAATTCCACCCACCCCTTCTATCATCTCGACGGCTCAAACAACGTGATTTTGCTCACAACCGAGCGCTATCGCGAATATCCGATGGTGATACAAGGCTACGGTGCCGGCGCCGAGGTCACGGCGGCCGGTGTGTTTGCCGACATCATCAGTATCGCCAACATCCGCTAAGCCTTTCAAATTCCGAGAATACCTTTCGCAACAATTGCCATGCTCTACTACTCCATCACATCCCCTAATATCAAGGTGCCGCTTCTCACTGCGGTGCGCAGGGGCGTTGACCCCGCTGGCGGCATCTTCATGCCCGAGAGGATTCCCTATATTCCGAAAGCGTTTTTCAACAACATCGGCGACATCTCCCTGCCCGACATTGGCTATGTAGTGGCCAACATGCTGTTTGGCGAAGATATTGATTCGCCTACCCTCCACGAAGTGCTCACAGCCGCCATTGATTTCGACACCCCGCTGGTGGAAATCGAGCCGGGCATCTACTCCCTGGAGCTTTTCAACGGCCCGTCTCACTCCTATAAGGATTTCAGCGCGCGGTTTATGGCCCAGCTCCTGCGCCACATCCACAAGAAGGATTCCGGAACCATCGACGTGCTCGTAGCCACCACAGGCGATGCCGGTGAAGCCATTGCGCGCGCTTTCTACGGCATGGAGGGCATAAGGGTCATAGTGCTCTTTCCGCGCAATGATATCGGAAAAGCCCAGTATAAGGCCATGACTTCGCTTGGCGGCAATATAGTGCCGGTAGAGGTCAACGGCTCATTTACGGAGTGTCATCAGATGGTCAAGGATGCTTTTGCCGACAAGCAGCTGTCGGACAAGCTCTCGCTCATGGCCGCCAACTCATTCAACATAGCACGTCTTCTGGCTCAGACCTTCTATTTCTTCTACGCCTACGCGCGCCTGAGAAACCAACCAGACTTCAACGAAAACTCCCGGCTGGTAATTTCGGTGCCCGCGGGTAACCTCGGCAGCCTCACCGCCGGCATTATAGCTAAGAAAATGGGGTTGCCGGTCGACCGCTTCGTGATAGCGCGACCCGAAGGTGACTACTTTCTCGACACCTATCTCGCCACCGGCCAAGCCGACATCTCCGACCCAACTATCCCGCCCAACTTCATAAGGCTGCTCGATCTCTTTCACAACGATCACCGCGCCTTAGCCCGCGAGGTCGAGATAATCGAGTTCCCCCAATCTGAAATCAACGCAAAGATAGCATCATCACCCTACCCTCTCGAACCCAACGCCGCGGCTGCCCTAATGGCGCTCAACAGGGTCATCAAGCCGGGTGAGACAGGCATTTTCTTCGCCACCACCCACCCCGACAAATGCAAGCACGACGCCGACCCGCGCGACCGGTCGAGAGACACCAACCTCATCACTCTCCCCGCCAACACCCAGGCCCTCAGGAATCTTCTCCTCACGCTCAACTGAATATCTATTTCCCAACACCTCATATTCCCAAAACCATGGCCAACAAAAGAGACATAAAGAAAATGATCACCACCATGTGTGAATCCTTAGCCTTCAACTGCATCATCGCCGCCGAGACAGTGCCCGGCATCGACAGCGAGGCTATGTATAAACTCGTCAACGAGATTTCAGCCCTTCAGGTTGCCGCAATCGACCGTTGCACCTTTGCTTACGACCGCAAGGCTTCATCGTTTGACAACCGCAAGGCGTATAACAAGGCCCGCCATCAGTATGCCAAGGAGGCCTATGCCGTTCTGCTCAAGGACTTCAACGAAAAGGTGGTTGAAATTGTTAAGAAGATGAACGCTCTCCTCCCCGAGGAACAGCGCAAAATCAACAAAGCCATCGCAATGGCCGAGTAACAACAGTTTCGCCTGAAAATTTCCCGTTAACCCCACTCCGCCGGGAGAAATTGCAAGAACCATTTTCCTCCCGGCGGATTATCTATGTTTCTCACTACCATGAATCTCAGTTCATTCATTCTCAAACTCTTCGGCTGGAAAGTCAGCATCACGGTGCCCGACTATCCCAAAGCAATCATCTGTGTGGCCCCCCACACCTCGAACTGGGATTTCATACTCGGCAAGCTCGCCTATGCTTCGATAGGACGCAAGGCCGGGTTTCTCATGAAAGACACATGGTTTTTCTTCCCGCTGGGAATAATTTTCCGTGCCATGGGGGGTGTGCCGGTGCCCAGAAAGAAAAAGAGCGGCAGCCTCACCGAGATAATGATTGAGAAATTCAACACCTCCGAGAGGCTCACCATCGCCATCACCCCCGAGGGTACCCGCTCGCTTACCACCAAGTGGCACACCGGATTCCTCCACATTGCCCGCGAAGCCGATGTGCCGATATGTCTCGGAGTGATTGACTTTCCTTCAAAAACCATCATGATCGAGCGCACCTTCACCCCCACAGGTGACGCCGAAGCCGATCTCAGGGCTATCAAAGACTACTACCGCCCCTTTAAAGGTCTTTATGCCGACAAGTTCTCAGCCGACTGACCTTCCAACCCATAACCTTAATTCAACCCCTCACCATGCCCCACGACAACCTTCATATAGCCCTCCTCCCGATCGACATGCAATTGGGCAAAAACTCCCTCAACGTCGACCGGATTATCAGCCTCATGAGCAATCTCGCCCCCGACACCGAGCTGGTGGTTCTTCCCGAGATGTGTGTCACCGGCTACACCACCGACAGCCAATTGCTCGCCGAGACTGCCGAGGATGAAAACGATTCCCCCTCGCTCAAGGCTCTCCATGCGCTGGCGATCGAGAAGAAAACGGCTATATGCGGCTCTTTGGCGGTGAAGAATCAGGACAAGTATTTCAACCGCGGATTTTTCATTAATCCCGACAACGGCGAAATGACTTTCTACGACAAGCACCACCTCTTCTCGATGGGTCATGAAAATCTCTACTACACTCCCGGAGCCGCCCTTCCGCCGATAATCAACTACCGGGGCTGGAAAATCTCGATGGTGATTTGCTATGACCTGCGCTTCCCGGTGTGGACCCGCAATGTGGCCTGCGCCTACGATCTGCTGCTCATTCCCGCCAACTGGCCACTGTCGAGAGACTATGCCTGGCGTCAGCTCATAATTGCCCGCGCCATTGAAAATCAGGCTTATGTGGCAGGATGTGACCGCCTCGGCACTGACGAATACGGCTCATATAACCTCACCCAGTCGCTGGTTATCAGCCCCCGCGGAGAAGAAATTTCCACCCCCGACACCTCAGGATTTATCTATGCGGTGCTCAACGGCGGGAAACTCGATCGCGACCGCGAGAAATTTCCGGTGTGGGAGGATGCCGATTCATTCGACATTTCGATTTAACCCGTCATCGGAGGGATAATTATTGATTTTTTTGTAACTTCGCGGTTAGTTAATCATTTCACATTAATTGATATTTTTCGATGTCTTCACTTCTTGAACGACTTGAGGGAGTGGAAGCGAGGTTTGAGGAAACCGCCACGCTTATCACCGACCCGGATGTGATAGCCGACATGAGCCGCTATGTGCGTCTCACCCGCGAATATCATCAGCTCGAGAAACTGGTCGATGCCACCCGTCGCTACCGTCTGGCTCTGACCGAGTTGGCCGACGCCAAAGAGCTGCTTGAAAACGAGTCGGACGAAGACCTGCGCCAGATGGCCAAGGAAGCCATCGACCGCAACGAGGGCGCTATCGAGGGTCTCGAACAGGAAATAAAGCTGCTAATAGTGCCTCACGATCCCGAAGATGACCGCAACGCCATTCTCGAAATCCGCTCGGGCACCGGAGGTGACGAGGCCGCGCTCTTTGCCGGCGATCTGCTCAAGATGTATCTGCGCTATTGCGAACACCGCGGATGGTCAACCGCCATCACCTCGGCAAGCGAAGGCGCCGCCGGAGGATATAAAGAGGTGATCGTAACCGTGACCGCTCCCGACGGCGAAGGAGTGTATGGCGCGCTGAAATATGAGAGCGGCGTTCACCGTGTGCAACGTGTGCCGGTGACCGAAACCCAGGGGCGTGTTCACACCTCGGCGGCAACGGTGGCCGTGCTCCCCGAGGCGCAGCCATTTGACGTGGAAATCAACGAGGGTGAAATAAAATGGGACACTTTCCGCTCGGGAGGCGCCGGCGGTCAGAACGTCAACAAGGTGGAGAGCGGTGTGCGCCTCCGCTATCCGTGGCGCAACCCCAACACCGGAGTGGTTGAGGAGATACTCATCGAGTGTACCGAAACCCGCGACCAGCCCAAGAATAAGGAGCGAGCCCTCACCCGCCTCCGCACATATATCTACGACCGCGAGCATCAGAAATATGTCGACGACATAGCCTCGCGAAGAAAAACGCTCGTCTCTACAGGCGACCGCTCGGCCAAGATACGCACCTATAACTTTCCTCAGGGGCGCCTCACCGACCACCGCATCGGCTATACCGTCTACAATCTTCAGCAGGTCATGTCGTCGGGCGACCTTCAGGAACTTCTCGACAAACTGGCCGTGGCCGAAAACGCCGAGCGCCTCAAGGAGTCGGAGCTATGATTTATTAAAGTAAAACCATCATTATATTGAAACCATGAACAGACAGCAGCTCATCGAGCAAATTGCCAAAAAACGATCATTTCTCTGCGTTGGGCTCGACACCGACATCCTCAAGATTCCTCAGTCGCTGAGAGAGGGGAAAACCGATGCCGAAGCTATGTTGGAATTTAACAAAGCCATCATCGACGCCACCGCTCCCTATTGCGTGGCCTATAAACCCAACCTCGCTTTCTATGAAAGTCTCGGAGCCGAGGGCATGAAGGTGCTCGAAGACACCGTGGCCTATCTCAAAGCCAACTATCCCGAACAGTTTATCATAGCCGACGCCAAACGCGGCGACATAGGCAATACCTCCAAACTCTATGCCCGCAGCTTCTTTGAATTTCTCGACGTCGACGCCGTGACCGTGGCCCCCTATATGGGCGAGGATTCGGTTACACCCTTCTTAGGCTATCCCGGCAAGTGGGTGATCTTGCTCGCCCTCACCTCCAACAAGGGCAGCCACGATTTCCAGCTCATCGAAGACCGCTCGGGCAAGCGTCTGTTTGAAGAGGTAATCACCACCTCTCAGCGCTGGGCCGACGAAAACGAAATGATGTATGTGGTTGGTGCAACCCAGGGCGCTATGTTTGCCGAAATCCGCAAGGTGGCTCCCCGCTCCTTCCTGCTCGTTCCCGGCGTGGGCGCTCAGGGCGGAAGCCTCGAGGAGGTATGTCGCTACGGCATGATTGACGACTGCGGACTGCTCGTCAACTCATCGCGCGGAATCATTTATGCCTCAAAAGAAAATGATTTTGCCGAAGCTGCCGGCCGCGAAGCCGCCAAGCTCGCCGCCCAGATGAGCGAACTGCTCCCCAAGGAATTATAAGTTTTTTGACCCGGGGAGACCAATCTACCGATTTTTTTCGCTAACTTTGCTCCCTGACTCCGCGCAGCGGTTTTCATCAAGCGTAAACAATTTCAATTCAATAACTCATATACCAATAAAGTTATGTCAATCGACAATTACAATTTCGCCAACAAACGTGCCATTGTCAGAGTGGACTTCAATGTGCCCCTTGACGAAAACGGCAACATCACCGACGACACCCGTATCCGCGGTGCCCTCCCCACCCTCAAAAAAATCCTTGCCGACGGCGGCTCTCTCATCATCATGAGCCACATGGGCAAACCCAAAGGCAAAGTTAATCCCAAATATTCTCTCGCTCAGATCAAAGACGCTGTTGCCAAAGCTCTCGGCACCGACGTGAAATTTGCTGAAGACTGCGCTACCGCCGACGACCTCGCCAAAGGCCTCAAACCCGGTGAAGTGCTCCTGCTCGAAAACCTCCGCTTCCACCCCGAAGAAGAGGGCAAGCCCGTTGGCATCGAAAAGACCGACCCTGGCTATGACGCTGCCAAGAAGGAGATGAAAGAACGTCAGAAAGAGTTTGCCAAAAAGCTCGCCAGCTATGCCGACGTGTATGTTAACGACGCCTTCGGCACCGCTCACCGCCGTCACGCCTCAACCGCTGTTGTGGCCGACTATTTCGACGCTCAGGACAAAATGCTCGGCTACCTCATGGAAAAAGAGGTTAAGGCCGTTGACAACATCCTCAAAGACATCAAGCGTCCCTTCACCGCTATCATGGGCGGCTCAAAGGTTTCAACCAAGATCGGCATCATCGAAAACCTCATGGACAAGGTTGACAACCTCATTCTCTGCGGCGGCATGACCTATACTTTCGCCAAAGCTATGGGCGGCAACGTGGGCAATTCGCTCTGTGAGCTCGATAAACTCGATCTCGCTCTCGACATCATGAAGAAAGCCAAAGAGAAAGGCGTTAACCTCGTGCTCGGCACCGACTGTGTAGCCGCCGACGCTTTCAGCAACGACGCCCACACCCGCGTTGTCAGCGTGATGGATATTCCCGAAGGCTGGGAAGGCCTCGATGCAGGTCCCGAAACCCGCAAGGCTTTTGCCAACGTTATCCGCGACGCCAAGACTATTCTCTGGAACGGCCCCGCAGGCGTGTTTGAGTTTGACAACTTCACCGCCGGCTCACGCGCTATCGCCGACGCTATCGTTGAAGCTACCAACAACGGCGCCTTCTCACTCGTGGGTGGCGGCGACTCTGTTGCCTGTGTCAACAAGTTCGGTCTCGCCGACGAAGTAAGCTATGTATCTACCGGCGGCGGCGCTCTTCTCGAGGCCATCGAAGGCAAGGTGCTCCCCGGCATTGCCGCTGTTAAGGGCGAATAATTCCCCTCGACCCCTCCCGGCGCGCTACCTCACTGAAGCAGACGCCCGATAATATTCAAATAATTGCAGCTCACCGCTTTTAGCAGCGTGGCTGCAATTATTTTTTTCGCCTCTTAAGGATGAAAGGGCTTTTTTTCGGTTTCATTCTTATTTTTTAACGCTGCCCGGTGGCGAAAAATCGCTCAAAGTGTGCTATCTTTGCAGATGATTTCGGTCATAGCGACCTAAAGGAAAAGATGTGCGTAAACCATCTATGCACACCGCTTGATATAATTGCCAATCACTGCTTTGAGGCACTCACAGATATACATCATACTCATTTCAGGATTATTATGGCTGGCTTCGGCTTTCGCTGCCCGGAGTCCGCAGGGCTTTTTGTCGCCTGACCAACCCGACACCACGGCTCTCACGACCGACTCGGTAGCTCAGCCCGACTCGCTTGACGCCCCTGCCCTGACCGACGATTACTCAGGCCTGTCGCGCCGCAACCGCACCCGCATTTCGAGCGACTCCATAGCGGGCGACTCCGTGGAGGCTCCCCTCCCCAAAGCGTCGAAAATTCGCCGCGAGCACACCGACCTCGACGCCGTGGTTGAGTTTGAGTCGAGCGACTCGCTGGTGATGGAAGGCTCCAACAAAGCCTATCTCTTCGGTAACGGCAAGGTGACCTATGGCAAGATAAAGCTCGACGCCGCCTGTATCGACATGGATATGAACACCTCGATTGTCTATGCCGTAGGCCGCGCTGACTCGCTCGGCGAGGTGCAGGGCTCACCTGTGTTTGACGACAACGGCACCTCCTATGAGTCAAAGACAATGAGATATAACTTCGAGACCGGCAAAGGCTATATCACCGACGTGGTGACCCAGCAGGGCGAAGGCTATCTCACCGGCGGACGCACCAAGAAAATCGACGAAAACGTGTTCTATTCCGAGGATGGCCGTTATTCCACATGCTCCGACCATGAGCATCCCCACTTCTATTTCCAGCTCACCAAGGCCAAAGTGAAGCCCGGCAAGGATATTGTGGTAGGCCCCGCCTATATGGTGCTTGCCGGTCTGCCCCTGCCGCTGGCTGTGCCGTTCGGCTACTTCCCCTTCACCGAAAACTATTCGTCGGGCGTGATTTTCCCCTCCTTCGGCGACGACTACAACCGCGGCTTCTATCTCAGCAACGGCGGCTACTATTTCGCCATCTCCGACAACATCGACCTTGCCCTCACAGGCGAGCTCTACACCAAAGGCTCGTGGGGCATCAATGCGCGCTCCAACTATGTGAAGCGCTATAAATATTCGGGCAGCTTCTCGGCCAACTATCTCAAGACAATCCTCGGCGACAAAGGTCAGGCCGACTATTCGACTCAGACCAACTTCCAGCTGCTCTGGAACCACTCCCAGGATGCCAAGGCCAACCCTAACCTCACATTCTCGGCCTCGGTCAACTTCACCACCTCGGGCTACTCGCGCAACGACCTCAACTCTTATTATTCAAACTCATTTACCGAAAACACCAAGAGCTCGACGGTCAACCTCACCTATCGCCCTGCCGGCTCGAAATGGAATGTGTCGGCTACCGCAAACATCTCTCAGCGCACCCAGGACTCCACCCTCACAGTTGGCTTCCCCAATCTGACATGGAGCATGTCGCAGATCTACCCCTTCAAGCGCAAGAGAGCCGTGGGCAACGAACGGTGGTATGAAAAAATCAAACTCTCCTATAACGGTCAGTTCAACAACTCCCTCACCGCCCAGCAGGATGAGTTTCTCAAGAAAAGCCTTATAAAAGACTGGCGCAACGGCTTCAACCACTCGGTGCCCATCTCCGCCACCTTCACCGCCCTGACCTATCTCAACATCACTCCGTCGATCAAGCTCAACGACCGCATGTATACCCAGAAGGTGAAACGCATGTGGGACCCCAACGCCGCCGCCGAGGTGATGGACACATCATATAGTTTCTATAATGTGTTTGACTTCAACACCTCGCTGAGCTTCGACACCAAAGTCTACGGCTTCTATCGCCCGATAGGTTTTCTCGGCAAGAGGGTCAAGATGATCCGCCATGTCATAACCCCAACGGTAAGCTTCTCCTACAACCCCGACTTCAGCGACCCGATGTGGGGCATCTATGGCCGTTATACCACCCCCACCCCCAACGGCGACCCTGTAGAGAGGTCATATTCAATGTTCCCCACCGCTCTGTTCGGAGTGCCGGGAGCCGGCAAGAGCGGCACCATAACCTACTCTCTCGCCAACAACCTCGAGATGAAAACCATCAACCCCAACGACTCAACCGCCGAGGAGAAGAAGGTTTCGCTCATTGAGAACCTCCAGCTTTCACAGAGCTACAACATGGCTGCCGACTCGCTGAGATTCTCCAACATCAACAGCTCTATTCTCATCAGGCTGTCGAGCAAATTCAATCTCAATCTCTCAGCCGTGTGGGACGTTTATTGCTATGGACTCAATTCTTCGGGCACTCCCGTGAGAATCAACAAACTGCGTATTGCCAACGGCAAAGGTCTCGGCCGACTGTCAAGCACCGGCACCTCGTTTAACTACAACTTCAACAACGACACCTTCCGCAAGCTCGCCAAGAGATTCAGAAAGAAGAAAGAGGGCGAGGAGGATGACGACAGTTCTTCCTCATCATCCTCCTCAGGCAGCGGTAAGGCGGCCGAGGTGGACCAAGACGGCTACCTGCACTGGGATTGCCCCTGGAACCTCTCGCTCAACTACTCCATCAACTACGGTTACGGCGCCTTTGATTACGAAAAACTTGAATATAAAGGCAAGGTTACCCAAAACCTCAGCCTGTCGGGCAACATACGCCCCACTCCGGCATGGAATTTCTCGTTCTCGGCCAGCTATGACTTCGACAAAAAGAAGATCGCCTATATGAACTGTAATGTGTCGCGCGACCTCCACTGCTTCACCATGACGGCGAGCTTCGTGCCCTTAGGTCCGTATAAGAGCTACAACTTCCACATCGCCGTTCAGTCATCGCTGCTCTCCGACCTCAAATACGACAAGCGCTCCTCCCTCTCCAACGGCATCAAATGGTACTAACCCTTCACAACCGGGATTTCTCGGAGTTGCCCGCCCCGGTGCCGCGATAACGGTCGCGGGTAGTGTTAAAGCGATATTGCAAGGTGAGCATCACCGAGCGGGAGGGTGAATAATTAGTTTGCTCTATCACTACTGCGTCGCTAAATAGCTGAGCATCCCTTTGTGAAGAGTCAAACAGGTCTTTTGCTTCGAGAGTCACGCTAAAGGAATCGTTCCGGAATCCCTTGTAAATCTTGGCGTTGATATGCCATGGAGTGTTGGAGAGCTTCATGTTGCTGTCCCACGAGCGGGTTATCAGCTGAGCGTCGATGTTAAGCCATATATCCAAGGGGAGATGTATTGCGTTCTGCCACTGGAACATAAAGCCGGGAGTATCCATTTTCATCATCTTGCCGTTGACCGGGAGGGTGAGCCATTGCTTCACCACTCCGACATTGACACGCGGCTGCCAGATACCCGCCTTGAACTGCCCTCCCGCAAAGGCCTGAAAGTAGTGGCGGCGATCGAGGTTGGCGGTGCGGATGATAGTGGCCTCATTGTCTGAGCCATAAGGCTCGGTAATGTGATAAACACCATCCTTGAAATATGAATAAGACAACTGGGCGAAAAACTGCCGCCACTGGGCCATATATTCCACGGTCTGAATCTTTGTGGGCTTGAGATAGGGATTGCCGGTTTCATAGGTGAGACGGTTGATGTAGGAAACAGTGGCATCGAGCTGAGAATAGCCGGGGCGCACCGTCTTGCCGGAATAGTTAACTGTCATGTTTACTGATCCGATCTGACCGGCGATACTGAGCGAGGGATATAGATTATTGTAGGTTTTGCTCTGACCTTGGCGAAGGGCTCCCATCTCATAATAATTGAATTTCACATGCTCATATCTCAATCCTGCTCCGATGTTGAAGCGGCCAAACTGCTGACCAAGCTCAACAAATGCCGCCATATTGCTTTCATCCACACGGTTGTCAGCCTCGGGAATTTCGGGGATATTGGCTGATGAGAGATTGGTTGAGCGGGTGTCGGTATATTCCTCGCCAACCTCTATTCCTCCCCTCCCCAGCGGATAGCTCAACACAAGCTTCTCGGCAATCATGCGGTTGCGGTTGGTGGAAGTGATGGTAACAATGCGGTCAGCACCAAGTTCGGCTTTTTCGTTGTTATAGGAATCCTGACGCTGTTTGAAGCCGAAGTAGTCGGCATTAAAGTCAATGCCCAACTCACCTACAGAGCCGTTATAATAAAGGTTGACGGAATGAAGAGGGAGGGAATTCGAGCGATTGTTGAGCTCGGTGTTGATCTGCCCGGTCAAAGTTCCCGACTGCCATACTTCGGTCGGTGTGTTAGCCGACACCTTGTGTCGGTTCCAACCTGTGAGGTAGTATGCACCTATGCTGTGACGCGGATTGATGAGCCATGAAAATCCCACCTTGCCGTTCATGTCGTTATATCTCTCCTTACCCTTGGTGTGAATCTTCTGGAGATACGTGCCCGACGGAGTCGTGGTAGTCAGGTCATCAAACCTGTCGGTGAAATTGTGGCCATACCACCACCCGTAGTTAGCGAAAATTTCGAGGCCTCCGGTGCGATATTTCAAGTCGATGGTGTTGCCGGTGCGGTAATCGCGCAGAAAACCGTTGTCGGTGCGGATTGTGCCGCTCCAGCCGTCACCTTTGGGCGCCTTGGTGCGTATGCGGATCACCGCCTTGACATCAGCCGCATAAGCCGCACCGGGATTGGTGATAACAGCAACATTCTTTATATCCTGAGAGTTGAGTTGTGACAGTTCCTGAAGGTCGTTGACCAACCTGCCGTTGATATATATGGCCGGAGTGCCTTTGCCAAACACCTCGGGAGTACCGCCGTTGTCAACAACCATCGGCACACGTGAGAGCACGTCGTTGGCAGTACCGGCAATACCAAGCGAACTACCCTCTACATTGGTCACAAGCGCGTTACCCTTGATAGAAGTCATAGGTCGGGAGGCGCTGACCGTCACTTCGCCGAGCATTACCGCTGCGGGACGGAGAGTTATCACGCCGAGATTACCCGAAGCGGGAATATCGAGAGTCCGGTCGGTATATCCTATCGAAGAGACCTTGACATACCTCGGATTGCCATCGGGATTCTCAAACATAAACTCACCCTTGCCGTCGGTCACAGTGCCGGTAATATAGGTAGAATCGGCCCTGAGCAAAACCACATTTATAAAATCAAGAGGCGAGAGGTTTTCGTCAATCACTTTGCCGGTTATCCCGAGGCCGAAAGCGGGGATAATGACTGTAAGGGCCATCAGTAGAATAAAAATCTTTTTCATAGTCGGTGTTATTTTCTTTTGAGTTCAATAATGGCGTCGATCAGACTGCCGTCAATCTTTATGCCTTTTTCTTCTAATTTGTCGGTAACTTTATGCTTCACCTCATCGAGAATCCTGCAATCGAGATCCTCCCATGAGTAGATTTCCGAGCCGTCACCGTTGGTTCTCACTCGGGCATTTCGCTCAATCGTGTTCTCTCCGGAATCGGGAACGGTAAAAATTATCACGGCCTGAAAATTGCCGTCGTCACACTCTCGGGTATCGGCGAGACCGATAAACTCCACTCCCGGGATTGAATCGAGACGTTCGAGCATAGCGCTTCTGATATTACGCTCGCGCAGGTCGCCTCGCCCGATATTCCATGAGCAGGATGAGAGAGCTGCAATCGCCATCATTATCATGAGGGCGGGAAAGTGATTTTTCTTATTCATTTTCGCGTCGGTTAGTTTGAATTTCTGACGCAAAATTATCTCCAAACCCTTCTTAACACCAAATATAAAAGTCTTAATACACGAAATGCAACCTACTGATTATCAGCGGTTGCATTTCATAAAATTCTTAATCGAGAAGTTTCGGACCTTAACGGGGTCTTAACTGTTGAGCCGTTGTTTGAGAAACGCCACTATATCCTCTTTTTCGGGCAGGGCGAGTTTCTTTCTGATTGAGGATTTGCGCACATAGATTGTTGAAGTGGTCTGCGAGGTTATGACGCTTATCTCCTTTGTTGAGAATCCGGCCATCATAAGCACTATTATCTGCTCCTCTTTTAGAGTGAGCTGATTGCCATACTCAGA
Organism: uncultured Bacteroides sp.; assembly: GCA_964384885.1. Classification (GTDB taxonomy): domain Bacteria; phylum Bacteroidota; class Bacteroidia; order Bacteroidales; family Muribaculaceae; genus Paramuribaculum. The sequence goes on along the minus strand of CAYLMR010000007.1, from coordinate 11,327 downwards.
GTGAAGCCTCTCATAAAATCCTCCGTAGAGATTGTTGATGAGCTCAAAAAGATTAGCCCAGTTGACGAGCTCGCCGTTGGTATCGCTTTCAATCGAAGAAATCTTGCGGAGCATCTCGCGGTTCTGCTCCGTGGGCGTTTCGGCCACCATCTTTATTATGCCGAGTTGCTGCAACATGGCGCGGCGCAGGGCAACCGGTGTCTTGTCATCTACAGGCTGAGGTGCCGGCGCAGATTTCAGTTCATCGACCATCTTTTGGAGAGCTTCGGCGCGCTCCTCGTTTTCAAGCTCGCGCTGACGGCGTTGTCTTATTATCAGTCCGGCCCCGATGAGGAGCAGAATACTTATGAGGATTATAACGAGTATAATCACCGTTTTATGCTGACTTTCGGCTTTCAAGGCCAAAGCACGACTCTGCTGCTCCAGTGCTCCACGCTCCGACTCCCATTGCGACGCTTTCATGCGGTTGTAGCGTTCGCGCTGACGGTTGTTGAGACTGTTGACATGCTTTAGTCTCAGTTTGCCCGACTGCTTGAAATCTATCATCGTGTGAATCAGGTTACTGTAGCTACGGTAATAGCTGTCCTCCTCAGGGCGCATTTTCATAGCGAGGCTGTCGGCAATGGTAATTTCTCTTGATGCGAAAGAGATATTACCCGTGTTGAGGGCATTGATAGCTGAGTTCATGTGGAGATAGTCGGCGGCTCCGTTCTCAGGCCCGGCATGCTGAAATATATAGTCTACCACAGCTTCGCTCTCGGTGTTGCGACCCAGTTCGGTGAGTATCTGAGCGCGTTCGAGCATCAGCTGAAAACTCAGCTCCGACCCGCTTTTGGGAGTATTGTCGATAAGCTCGTCAACGAGCATGAGAGCCGAATCCATCTTTCCGACATTCTCATATCCGCACACCAACACATACTTAGCTTCAAGCTGTCGTTGCGGGTCGGTTTCAAGATTGATCAGCCTCTTAGCCAAAGGTATAAGTTGCTCCCCCTGATATTCAGCGGCTCCGAGGAGCAACCTCACCCTGAGCGTCTGAACCAACAGCGAATCAGGCACTCCTCCAAGTCCCACTATCGAATCGAGAGTTAAGATGGCGCCGGGAGTGTCACCGACCCAAAACTTATACCACGCCAAAGCTGTGGCACACCTGAGGTCTCTCACCACATCCTTTCCGCGATAATACTCATGGGCAAAAGTGATAAGCGAGTCGGCAATCATCGAGTGGTTGCGGCGCATGTTGCCCCACGCCTTAAGATAGATATATCGGGCACGGATAGAATCGACATTGACCTCCGACATGTCAATAGCCTCTAACAGACTCATCGCGCTGTCGGGATTTGAGGCGATCAATGTTTCAACCTCATCTAAAGTCTCATTCTGATACACATTCTCTCGCGAGCAGGCAATCAGGCTCACTCCCATCACCAATATTATAATTGCAATCTGTCTCATGATTCAAAAAAACGGGATTAGGGTTGGGGGTCGGGGTGGAGGGAGCGGTTGCGGTGGGCGATGATGGTTTTCATGTTTTTCTGGGCCCAGGCGGTGAGGTCGAGAATTATCGGGATGAGGGAGCGACCGGTGTCGGTGAGCGAATATTCCACCCTCGGAGGCACTTCCTGATAGAAAGTTCTGATAATCAAACCATCGGCTTCGAGAGTGCGAAGTGTATTCGACAACACCCTTGAGGATATGTCGGGAATTTTGCGGCCGAGCTCATTATAACGTATCGGCTCGTTTTCGCTGATGACGAGCAAAACCAAAATCGCCCATTTGTTGCCGAAACGGGCCACAACGTTTCTCACCGGGCATATCTCTATGATGGAGTTAAGGAGTTCTTTCTTTCTCATTTTCAATATTACTTTAAAATGCAAAGTTAGTGTATTACCGCAATATATCCAACAAATCTGCAGTAAGTAATTTTTCTCAAGTTATTTTCACATTCCAATAGGCTGACGGTCACCAAAAGCGACAAAAAGGTTACTAACTGCACGAAATGTAACCTCTTGACAGATAGAATAATGTTTACTATTTTTGCGCAAAAATCCGATTGTTTAACCCCATAAAACAAGTATGACTATGAAAAGAATCATCAACAATGCTGTGAAACACACAGCCCAGGCCTATCTCTGCAAAGAAGCTGAAACCACCACTCCCTCAGGCGCTTGTGGCTCTGCCTGCGGTGCCGGCGAAGAAAAGCCCGAACCCAAACCCGCTGCCTGTGGTTCAGCTTGCGGCGCAGGTGAGAAGTAAGAAACCTCTTCATCTCTAATTGCGACTCCGATTCAGGCATTTCAACGCCCGCAATCGGAGTCGCTGAGAATTAATCAGACCCCTTAGTATGGAATATTTCGCTTTTCAATGGCATATCACCGATAGCTGCGACCAGCGCTGCGAGCATTGCTATATCTTTTCGGAAGGCCACCCCAAAATCATAGAAATGCCTCTCGAAAAGGCCGGTCAGGTGATAGAGCAATCGGTGGAGATGTGTCGCAAGATGAACCGGTTACCCTATTTCTACATCACCGGTGGCGACCCGATTCTTCACCGCGACTTCTGGAAAATTCTCTCCATGCTTAAGGAGCGTGACATTCCATTTACGATTCTCGGCAATCCGTTTCATATCACCGACAGTGTGTGTCAGCGCCTTAAGTCGATGGGCTGCCAGAAATATCAGCTTTCTATCGACGGAATGAGGGAGACCCACGACTCGATACGCAAACCGGGCTCGTTTGACACAACTATAAAATGTATCGACATCCTGAAGCGCAACGGCCTGCGTGTAGCGGTGATGAACACGGTGTCGGGCACCAACATCAACGAAATTCCCGACATCATCGACCTCGTGGTTGAAAAAGGGGTGGATGTGTTTGCGTTCGGGCGATACTGCCCCACCTCAGAGGAAAAATCCACACATATTTCCCCTTTGGAATACCGCGACTTTCTTCATAGAATTTGGGAGAAATTCGAGCAGCACAAAGATTCGTCGACCACCTTCAATCTCAAAGACCACCTGTGGACCCTCTTTCTCTATGAGAAAGGCCTCTTTAAGATTCCCGACGACTCTGACCCCGAGGCGATTTATGACGGATGTCACTGCGGCGACTGCCATTTCACCATTCAGCCCAACGGCAACGTGATGGCATGCCGGCGGTTTGAGAGCGTGGTGGGCAATCTGTTCAGGAAACCTCTCCATCAGCTTTGGACAGGAAGCGAGATGGAGGCCTACCGGCAGTATGACAAATTTGAGAAATGTTCAAAGTGTGAGCTGTTGAGATTTTGCCGTGGCTGCCCTGCCGTGGCCTACGGCTATCACCGCTCTTTTTATTCACCCGATCCCCAGTGTTGGAAAGAAGTATGAAAGCAGTAATCCTCACAGAGCCTTGCGAGGCTGATCAGCTCAAGCCGACCGAACTACCGGTGCCTGAGGTTAAACCGGGGTGGGTGCTTGTCAAAGTCAAGGCTTTCGGCATCAATCATTCCGAAGTTCTCCTGCGCAAATTTGAGGTGGCCCAACCCTATATCCACACTCCGATAGTGCCGGGCATAGAGTGTGTAGGAGAGGTTGCCGACCCCTCCGACAGCGGCTTCCACAAGGGTCAGAAAGTAATGGCGCTGATGGGTGGAATGGGGCGCAGCTTCAACGGCAGCTACGCCGAGTATGCCCTCCTCCCCTCAAAAAATGTTTTTGCCATCGAGAGCAATCTCGGTTGGGATGAGCTTGCCGCCATTCCCGAAACTTTCTATACCGCCTATGGTTCGCTGGTGATTTCGCTGCAGCTTTCCAAGGGGGAGTTGCTGTTGGTGCGCGGCGGCACATCTACCGTCGGCCTCGCCGCCATTCAGCTCGCCAAGGCTATGGGCGCCACAGTGGTTGCCACCACAAGGAGCGAAACCAAAGCCCCGCTGCTGAGAGATTGTGGCGCCGATGACGTCATCCTCGAAAACGACCGGCTTAGGGAGAATTTTCTCGCTAAATATCCCCGAGGAGCCAACAAGATACTCGAACTCATCGGAGCAGCCACATTGAGGGAGTCGCTCAGGGTGACCGCTCTTCACGGCATTGTGTGCCACACGGGGCTGCTCGGAGGCATCTACGGTCTGAAAAACTTCGACCCCATCAAGGAGATTCCCTCGGGCGTTTATCTCACCGGATTCTACAGCAATTTCCCCACCCCCTCTCAAATCTCCGAAATGATCAGCCTTATCGAGCAGGGCAACATTCATCCGATAATTGCCCGCCGCTTCACTCTCAACCAAATTGCGGAGGCTCATCAGCTTGCCGAGCAGCGCAATCTGATGGGAAAGATAGTCGTGACCGTATAGGCTTCAAATCTATTCCATGTAGAATAAAAAATCCCCCCGGAGGCGGCTCATAGCCGCTGCGAAAACTCTCGGGAGGGGTTGAGCGTTGTTATAGTAAACGAAATGATTTAATACTATGACACGCTCCGACTATTTTTCGCCTTTAACATTTACAGGCAACAGGGTTGCAACCTCAACCCTCTCCACCCCCGCCACGCGCCCCGCGACCTTCACCAAGCTCGACGACTCGATGAACGAAACATTGAGCGAGTTTGTGGCCAAGACCGATTGCCGCACATGTGACTGCTCGGTGGGCGGAATTATGATGTGGGCCGATTATTTCAACTACTCATATATGATTTTCCGCAACACCCTCTTTATAAAAGGTGTTGCCGAAGACGACCTTTCAAAGACCGCATTCTCCTTTCCGATGGGGGAAATGCCCCTGGCTGAAAGTCTGCAGTTTATTCGCTCATATTGCATAGCCCGCAACATATTGCCGGTATTGTCGGCCGTGTCGGAAAGCGACCTCAGGAAAATCGAGGCTATCACCCCCTGCAAGGCCGAGCCGCTCGAAGACTGGGGCGATTACCTTTATGATATAGAAAAGATGTCAACATTCTCGGGCAAGAAGATGGCCAAGAAGCGCAACCACCTCAACCGCTTCAACGCCGACAATCCCGAGTGTGAGTTTATCGACATCACTCCCGACAACGTGAATCTCTGTATCGAGATGCTGCACAATCTCGAGGTTGGCATCGACAAGCCCCTCACCGCTGACTATGAGCGCGAAAAGACCTTTGAGGTGCTCGAAAACCTTGGTCGCTACCCCTTTGAGGGAATCATGGCTGTGGTGCCCGGCAAAGGTGTTGTGGCCTTTACCCTCGGCGAGGTTGTGGGCGACACCCTCATGGCCCATATCGAGAAAATCAACCATGAGGTTGCCGGCGCGGGCGAGGCTGTAAGCTCTCACTTCTGCGACATAATGCGTCAGCGCCATCCTCAGCTCAGATATGTGAACCGCGAGGAAGACGCCGGCGACCCCGGTCTGCGCAAGGCCAAACTTGCCTATCAGCCGAGCGAGGTTATTGCTAAATATAATGTGTTGTTGCTCTGATTCAGTCTTCGGCCTTGAAGTTGTCGCCCATCAGCGAGTAATAGCGATTGAGCACATCGCGGGCCGCGGTAAATGAGCTCTGCACATTGGCCAGCACGCGAGACTCCTTGTTGGCAAGCAGCTCGGCTATCTCGGGATTATTGTAGAAATGGTTGCGCAGGTTTTCGTCGATGGTTTCATACATCCAGTAGCGGGCCTGATTGCGGCGTTTGTGCTCGAAGTAACCGTTTTTCTCAACATGCTCGAAATAGCGGTCTATCATATCCCACACCTCGGGAATACCCAGCTCATAATAGCCTGAGTAGGTGAGCACTTCGGGATACCACCCCGACTCGGGAGTGGGGAAGAGGTGAAGGGCGCTCTTAAACTGGGCCATAGCCAGCCGGGCACGCTCGATGTTTTCGCCGTCGGCCTTGTTGATCACTATGCCGTCGGCCATTTCCATAATGCCGCGCTTGATGCCCTGCAGCTCGTCGCCGGTGCCGGCAAGCTGAATCAGCAGAAAGAAATCCACCATCGAGTGAACGGCGGTCTCGCTCTGACCAACGCCTACAGTTTCCACAAAGATATTATTGAAACCGGCGGCTTCGCAAAGCACTATCGTTTCGCGGGTCTTGCGCGCCACGCCTCCCAACGAGCCGGCCGAAGGGCTGGGGCGGATAAAGGCGTCGGGGTGAACCGACAGTTTCTCCATGCGGGTCTTGTCGCCGAGAATACTTCCTTTGGTGCGCTCGCTCGAGGGGTCGATGGCGAGCACGGCGAGTTTGCCGCCACGTCTCAGAACATGAAGGCCGAACACATCGATCGAAGTGCTTTTGCCCGCGCCCGGCACACCGGTAATGCCTATCCTGCGCGAGTTGCCCGAATAGGGCAGACACTTCTCGATAACCTCCTGAGCCAGCGACCTGTGAGCCGGATTGAGGCTCTCGACAAGAGTAACGGCTCTCGACAGCATGGTTATATCCCCTTTGAGTATCCCCTCTACCATCTCGCCCGAGGTGGGGAGCGGCTTTTTGCGGCGGGGTTTCATATAGGGGTTCACCACCGGGGGCTGCTTCACGCCCGAGTTAACCGTCAGTCCGGCATATTGCTTATCGTTTTCAGGATGTTCTATGTTCATGGCTTATGGATTTCTTTAGGTTGTGATTGATGAGGAGGGGTTATTTCACCTCTCCCACGAGACGCACTCCCACAGTGGAGTTGGCCGGCGAATTTGAGATAATCAACATTCTTGCGTTGAGCATTTCCCTCCCTTTCAGAGCTGAGGGGTCGAGAGTGATCTTGATTTTGGCTTTCTTGCCACCTTTTATCTCCTTGTGGTCGATAGTAAATTCGGCCGGAGCGTCAAGGCTGTAGATTCTTCTTATAGTGAGCGGTTGCTTGCCGGTGTTGGTAATCTCAAGCTCTCTCACCAAAGGCTTATCAGATAGAGGATTGATAATGCCGAAATCCACTTTCTGATCGTCGATTTTCACATAGGGAGCTGCGGCATATTGCTCCTCGGTCAGGTTGCCGAACAGCTCGGTGCGGATGGCTCCGACAGGCATATAGGTCACCGACTCGGGATGTTCGGCCGACGAAAGGGCTATCGAGTCGTTGACAACTCCATATTCGGGTATCTTGTCGGGGTCGATATGAAACACAAACTCGAAGCTCTCACCCGATCCTACCGGCGTCACGCGGCTGTCTACGCTTATCCATTCGGGTTTATAGGGCACGGTGGGAGTGACACTGCTTTGGGTGGTGTTGATTCCTCTGATGGTTCCCTTGCGAGGATTGCCGTCATAAACTGTGCCGAAGGCAAGCCCCTTGTGGTCGATGTTATAATATCCGAGGTCGTGGGGATAGTGGGCGTTGATGCTCTTGGTGGGGGGAATCACCCGTCCGGCGATATAAAGATTCTGGTCGGGTCCCGGTTGGGTCGACACCTGAACACGCTTTTCAAACGGCCCGGGGCGATTGGTGGGGTCAAACACCACGGTGAGCTGAACGCTGTCGCCGGGGGCTATCACGCGGCGGTTAACGGTAGGGGTGGTGCATCCGCAGGTGGCGCGGAGATCCATCACCACCACCGTGTCGGTCTGCTCGTTAACTCCGGTAAACACTGCCGTAACCTTACCGACATCTTCGCTGAAGGAGCCGAAATTATAGTTTGTTTCAAGCCACTTCAACGGCGGCTGATTATTGTTGGTCTGAGCCGCAACACTTATCGGAGCAATCGCTGCGGCAGCAAGAGCTGTCAGAATCCTATGAGTCATAGCGGTTTAAGGTTTGATGTAACCTGAGAAGGAAAGTCTTGTCTTGCGCTGCTTGGCGTTGGTTGTCACCGTGACGCTGCGGTTAAACTCCCCTTTAAACTTTGCGGGGTCGAAGGTGAGTTTCACCTCTCCTTTGGCTCCGGGAGCGATAGGCTTTTTGGTATAGGTGGGGGTTGTGCAACCGCAGCCGCCGTTTGTAACCGACAGAATCACAAGCTCTTCATCGCCGGTGTTTTCAACGGTATAGACGGCTGTCACCTTGCCGCCCTTGGCTTCGATCGTGCCGAAATCATGGCTCTGTTCGGCAAAAGTGGCCACGGCAGAGCCTTTGGCCCAGATCGCTGTGACCAAAAAACTTAACGCTGCAATTATCAATGCTAATCTTTTCATATCTTTTCGTTTGGGGTTGATCGGTGAGGGGGCTGAGAGTCGCTGACCGTCGCCCATTACCCACACAGATGCAAAGTTAACACTCTTTCTCCATAACCCAAAGTTAATTTCTATCAAAAATAATCTTCTTCATCTGCCCCCTATCTCACCAATCTGTTGTAAATTTGCACAATCGGCCCCCTCCCCCGACCTTTCCCCAATTTTTCAACCTTAAAAATCTCCCGACCATGAACCCTCATATAGATTCACTGATTGAGTTTCTCAACAACTCGCCCGTTAACTTTCTCGCCGTCGACACCCTTCGCACAATGCTCGAGGAGGACGGATTTGTGGAACTCGACCCCTCTGACCGATGGACACTCGAACGCGGCGGAAAATACTATCTCACCAAAAACTCCTCAGCCCTGTTTGCCTTTGTGGTAGGCTCAGGCTCTCCCGCCTCTGGTTTTAAAATCATCTCGGCTCACAGCGACTCGCCCGGTTTCCGCATCAAGCCGGCCGCCGAAATAGTGTGTGACGGAGGCATCGTGAAGCTCAACACCGAGGTCTACGGCGGTCCGATTCTCTACACATGGTTCGACCGTCCCCTCTCGATTGCCGGCAGAGTGATCTTGCGCAGCGACGACCCGCTCAAACCCCAGAGCGCCAACATAATGTTCACCCGCCCGCTGCTCACCATTCCCCACCTCGCCATTCACTTCAACCGCGCCGTCAACGAGGGCAATCCCCTCTCAAAGCAAAAGGATATGCTGCCCGTCATCGCTCAGGTCAACTCGGCGCTCGAGAGCAATAACCTGCTGCTCAACATGGTGGCTCAGGAGCTCAATGTCGACCCCGGGGAGATTCTCGATTTCGACCTCTCGCTCTACGACACCACTCCCGCCTGTCTGCTCGGCCTCAACAACGAGTTTATCACCTCGGGGCGCCTCGACGACCTCTCGATGGTTCACGCCGCCGCTACCGCCCTCTTAGAGAGCAACGATTCCGACACCTTTACCCATGTGATAGCCATTTTCGACAACGAGGAAACCGGCTCAGGCACCAAGCAGGGAGCCGCAAGCCCGGTGCTCGAACATCTGCTGCGCCGCATTGTCACCGCCCGCGGAGGCTCGGAGGAAGACTACTTCCGCTCGATCGCCTCATCGTTTATGATCAGCGCCGACAATGCCCACGCCATCCACCCCAACTATCCCGAGAAACACGACCCAACCAATCACCCTGTGCTTGGCGGTGGTCCGGTTATCAAGATCAACGCCAACTGCAAATATATGACCGATGCCGACAGCGCCGCCGTGTTCCGCTCAATCTGCGAAAGCGCCAACGTGCCTTTCCAGTATTTCGTCAACCACAGCGACATCGCCGGCGGCTCGACTTTGGGAAATATCCTCACCTCTCAGATCGACCTGAGGGGCGTAGACATGGGCGCCGCCATCTGGGCCATGCATTCCGTGCGCGAAACCGCCTCGGCTGCCGACCACTCCTATATCATCTCGGCCTTCACAAAATTCTTCGACATCTAACCTTCCCCGCAAACTTATCCATAGGGTGGAAATGGCACGCGTTTGCACCATTTCCACCCTATTTATATACCTGCCTCCCACAAATAGAAACCACCGTTTCCGAAACCCCGGTTTCTATTCTTATCATTTTACTTGTGAAAATCGGAAGAAACAAGTAATTTTGCAAATAGAAACCACCGTTTCCGAAACCCCGGTTTCTATTCTTACCCCATAAGCTCATGAAATTCTACAACCGCACCGAAGAGATTGCCACTCTCCACAAAATTCGCGAAAATGCTAAAGAAAATGCTCAATTCACCGTGGTGACAGGCCGTCGACGAATTGGCAAAACATCGCTCGTACTTAAAGCCTATGAAGATAACCCTCTGATATATTTCTTTGTAGGGCGCAAGGCTGAGAACCTTTTGTGTGAGGAGTTCCGTCATGAGGTTGAGACCAAGCTTGGCATCAAGATGGGCGGCACTCCCGCCAACTTCGCTGAAATATTCGATTTTTTGATGACGCTCTCCAAAGAGCGCAGCTTCACACTGTTTATCGACGAGTTTCAAAACTTTTCGCGCGTCAATCCATCAGTTTTCAGCGACATGCAGAAAATCTGGGACTTAAGCCACACTTCTTCCAAAATCAATCTCATTGTCTGCGGCTCGGTCTATTCGATGATGTCAAAGATTTTCAGGGATAAAAAAGAGCCCCTCTATAATCGCCAGAACCGCTTTATGCACATAAAGGCCTTTAAACCATCGGTTTTGAAAGATATATTGAGCGATTACTCCCCCGGCTATACCAACGATGATCTGCTGGCTCTCTATTCTTTTACCGGGGGCGTGGCGAAGTATGTGCAACTTCTTGTTGAAGATCATGCCTTTACAGTCGACTCTATGATTGACAGCATGATAAGTTCTGATTCGGTGTTTATCAACGAGGGACGCTCAATTCTTGTTGAAGAGTTTGGCAAAGACTACGACACATATTTTTCAATCCTTTCGGCAATTGCTTCAGGTCATACCCGGAGGTCGGAGATAGAATCGCTTATCGGTAAGGAGATAAGCGGTTACCTCACCCGCCTCGAAGATGATTATGGCATTATTAAAAAGGAGATTCCTCTCGGGGCAAAGTCATTGACTAAAAATGCTGTTTATACGATTCATGATAATTTCTTCACTTTTTGGTTCAGATTCATCTTCAAATACGGTCACATTCTCGAAATCGGGGCCTACGAGCAGATGCGTACCATAATAAGGCGTGATTACACAACCTTCTCCGGCAAAATGCTCGAACGCTATTTCTATGACAAAGCCGCTGAGAGTGGCAAATATACTATGCTGGGCAGATGGTGGGATCGCAAAGGAGAAAACGAGATTGATCTTATAGCCGCCAACGAGATTGACAAAACATCTCAATTCTATGAAATCAAGCGGCAGAGACGCAACATCAACATCGCAGACCTTGACCAAAAGGTCAGAACAATGCTCCCCCAGGTTGAGGCCTTAAAAGGATATGACGTTGAGATCAGAGGCCTCGATATGGAGAATATGTAGTTAATCGCCTTTCTGACGGGCGGCGGAGGCGGGTTTTGAGGAAAAATTGCGGGTTGGAGCAAAAAACTTTGTCAAAAATTTGGCGCATCCAAAAATTTGTCGTACCTTTGCAGCGCAAAAGGGGAGCAATCCCCGACAACCCATGCGAAAATAGCTCAGTTGGTAGAGCACGACCTTGCCAAGGTCGGGGTCGCGG
>CAYLMR010000006.1:0-43873 GCA_964384885.1 uncultured Bacteroides sp. | reverse complement strand
GCAACTGGGGAAAGCTGGATAACTTTTTGAAAAACAGTTTCAGTGGAGGAACCGATGGTGAGCAGATGCTCGCTGAAGCAATAAGGGTATTGCAGACAGGAACATTTGAAATGGCGGATGTGCTCATCATCTCTGACTTTGAATTTCCAATCCCTCAAAAACAAACGAAATCCAAGATTGAAGAGAACCGTGTCTTGGGAACCCGTTTCTACGGCTTGAAAATCGGCAACTCCTCAGATAAATACGATAAGATTCTTGACAGACTATGGGTAGTATGAAAGAACCGACTTATAAGATTAATCCGAATTTCAGACTGACAACAAAGTATCTGTCTGTAAGCTGGCATCTGGTCGATTCCTATACGCTCCAATGTGAAGCTTCTATCGTAATGCCGGATAGATACGTCTATGCTCAGGACATTCTCGTGCAATATCACGAGGGAATTATTGATATAGTCTATCACTCAGGCACCGATTTCGAGTCAAAGAAAGTTCAGAAATGGTTGCGTGAACTTTTCAGAGACTTGATACTTCGTGTGGCCACAGAGATACTTCCGGAGCGAGTAAGATATTTAGAAAATCTAAAAAATCTGCATGGATCAGGCGTGACTGTGAAAAGGCTTCGCAAGAATGTCCTTGGTCAATGTTCCTTCACCAATCATATCACTCTGCAGCCATTTCTCGTTATATTTAAACAGGAATGGATGGACGGTGTGATTCTTCACGAGATGGCGCATTATAAATATAAGCACCATCGAAAGTCATTCTGGAATTTCCTCTCTACACTAATCGGAGAAGACTCCAAAATGGCTGATGCAAAGAATGACATCGCGATCTCCCCCTACTACAACTACTACCTCTATCTCACCAATAAATAGCTATTTTACACCTGAATTATGGCAGTTGAATTTATCTCCGGCAAAGACCACTATGATAAGGTAGTGGCACGAGTTGCTCACAAATGGGAGAAAGAAATATTGTTCAGCTCCAATAAACAAAATTCATGCTTAGCATAACTGAATCAAAAAAACAGTATATGGAAGCTCATGTAGTACAGAACGGCTACTTAATGGTAGTTCGATACTACATGTGCATTCTCAAAGAACTTCAACTACACTAATTTGGGCGTTTTATCTTTTTGGGGCGAATTGATGTAATGCTTACGACGTCTTCAGGTCTAAACAATTCATCGATTCTTTGATCTGAGTCCCTAAAGTAGGTTAAATCATATCCCTCATTATCAACTCTGTGTCCCGATATCATTATGACTGGGTTCTTATAAATCCATTCCTCAAAAAGATTACCCTTATTATTAAAAAAATTTGATTCTATTAAAACTAATATCGGTGTCACATTCCGATTATAGTTTCGGTTCTTTTTTACCGAAATTACATCTCCTTCCTTAAAAGAAAAATTTGACGAAATATAAGATGCTTGTATCGAAGCAATCTAATCTATAAATTTCTGTTTTGCGATTTTAAATCTCTTGTAAACTTCCGAAGAATCCATAAAATTGGGTTATAATAAATTTAGATACAAATAAATATAGAATATCGAAAATCTATCCATATTCAATCTGAGTACCTCATATTTTAGTTATTTATAAGGTATATTTCAATAGGTAGATGATCACTAAGAGCCAACCATTGCCAACGGGCGTGAATTGTCATCTTCTGAATATTTTTAGGATTTGAGAAGCAGTGGTCGATATGGAAAGGCTCCCTAAACTTACAGTTGGCGTTCCAAGACACGATCTTCATATCTAACTCTCTGATTTATTTATGATAATAGATATTTACGGTATATAAATAGAGTTCATTTCCGTTTGGATCAAAGAACCATACAGGAGTACCATCTTCTTCCAATTCCTCCCGTATAACTATTTTACCCACACTGAAACTCATATTTTCCCCAGTTGTAGTATCTATGAAAACAACTTTTTCTGTTGAAAGAGGCTCCAGATTGTCATTTGCGAACAGAGGTCGATTCTCTTCAGTGAGGTAGAGATTGAACAGCTCAAAATCTTTCAGTTGGTTGAATATCTCATTACCTACCGGAAGTTCGAGCGTTGAACCATTGCGCGACATCTTAGGAAAATCAACAACCTCCGGAAGATTATCGGCATCAATCTCCGGCACTTCAAAAAGCCCCTGACGGCCACGATACGGAATAGGAGTTTTGAAGAGACGTGCATTCTCAATCTGCCATTTCCATTCAGCTCCATGCCCTTCCTGTGCCCAGTCGGAGGTACATTCCTCTGTAAAACCGGTGATATCAGCATAACCGATGATAGCTCCCATAGGCATATCCTGTTCTTCCGGCACATATCCACATACAATTGCATTGTCTATTCTCAAACTGAAGAATAGGGGTAACTCACCTACCGGCCGTTTAGTCTTTCCTGCATGAATCAGGATTTTACCCGGGGCTTCATTTACTCGCCATGAGCGATTTTCCACATCCTTTATGCCACCACAGATGAGCGAAGCCCACGGCTGTTGAACTGACAGACATTTCATAATCTATTATCTATAAGAATATTAATCTAACAAAAACTCCTTTGTGGCATCTGAAGGCTGACCACAGCCCTTAACGGCTACAAAGGAGTTTATTTCTAAAAATATTTCGGCTTTGCCGTATGCTTTGTTTACTGACAGGTCATTTTCAGATTGGCGTTTCTTTAGATTGCAAAGTTAATAAAAAGTTTCATATCATGTGCAAAATGTTTTATAGAGTATCAAACTTCAACAAACCTCGCAGGGATTAGAAGCCGACGCGGGGGGAGGGGGAGGTGAGCTTTTCTTCGGCGCAGAGTCGTTCGAGCCGGGGGAATGAGGGCGCCTTTCCTTCAAGCACCTCGGTCATGAGGGCTTTTCTGACAATGTTGTCGATCTCTCCTCCGCTGAAATCAAAGCGTGCGGCGAGCGAACCGGCGTCACCCTCGCTGAGCGACGGCAGTTTGCTCAGCCATATCTTTTTCTTAGTGTCGGCGGTCGGTTTGTCAAAGTGAATCTTGAAGAGGAATCGGCGTTCAAACGCCTTGTCGAGATTCGCGGCAAGATTGGTGGTGGCAATCAGTATGCCCTCCAGCTGTTCCATTTCCTCAAGGATGATATTTTGGATGGCATTTTCCGTCTGGTCGAGGCTGCTGTTGTTACCTTCCGATTTGCGCGAGGAGAAGATGGCATCAGCTTCGTTAAACAGGAGTATAGGTTTGCGGGCCGAGCGCTTGCATTGACGTTTGTAGCGGGCGAAAATCTCCTTGACTATTTTTTCGCTTTCGCCATACCACATGCTTTTGGAGGCTGAGATATCCACATGGATAATGTCACGCCCGGTGGAGCGCGCCCATTGCATCACCGATTCTGTCTTGCCGGTGCCGGGGGCTCCGTAAAGCAATATGGCTATTCCTTTCGACAGACCTTTCTCCTCAAGGCGCTCCACAAGAGTGGAATAATTTTCCTCTCTCAGCGACTCACCCACCATGTCGAGAGACTGAGATTCCTTCTCGGAGAAAAACAGCTGTTTCTCCTTGATGTCGGCAGCTTTAATAAGATTCTTTGTGTCAGGTTTCTCGATATACAAAGATGCCTCTTCGCCGAAATAAAGCTCCTTGCCCTTGTCGGAAAGCTGAAGAACGGTATATTCTCCGAAAATCGACGAGTGGGTCACCATCTCCATGAGGTCGAGGCGCTGCAACTTATGGGTTTCTTCGCTAAATTCCTTGACGGCTTTGTTGCGCAATTTCACAGGATAAAGCGCCGAGAGCTCCCGTGTGACACTCAACTGCTCGGCGTTGGCACAGGCGTCACATCCGATATAAAACAGAGCCCTCAGATCCTCTTCCTTGATCACCTCCCTTATCCTGGCAAGCGCGGGGATGTTGGCCAAGTTGGATTCTTCAGCCATGTTGATTTTGTCGGCCAACCGCTCCATCACGCTGCCGTTGTCGAGATCATGCTCGCTGCTGTGAACATACTCCTTTATCTTCTGGGCAAAAGAATAGAGGTTAAGACCGATATATCTTGCTCCAAACGACACAAAATCATCTTCGAGAAAGAGCTTTTGTCCGGCAGTTGTGAGGGTCATCTGCGACTTGTTTCCCGTAACTTCAACGAGATTTGCCCTGATAAGGGGGTTGGTGCCTTCGACAAGAGATTTCTTAACCTGAAATCTCACGCCAAAGCCCTCATACATGTCAATGAGCGTGGCTGCAATGTCGGAATTTCGGTCGCCGTCGCTGTCAACATAATCCTTACAGATTTCATAAAACAGCGCTCTGTCGGCAGTTGACCTGATTGCGGCCTTTACCTTCCTGACAAATCTCATTGTCTTATTGTCAGCCTCGAGGCTCTCTACAAAGTGGAGCATCGCCTCAGAAGTTACATTGCCATCCTGAATCTGCGAGTCAACCAGCTTGCAGAAATCATAGCGGTCAAACTCCTTTTCAAGAATCCGGCTTTTGCGAACCTCAGGCTTGCGGTTGTCAATCATACAACCCATCACATAGTTGGTGACTATGAAATTCTGACGAGTCAGGCGACATTCGCTCAGATCGGTCTGAGCAATCAATCCTTTATTCAACAAACTCCTGATGGCAGGCACATATTCCATAATGTCGATATGGGCCGTGTCGAAATAGTGGGCCAGGTCGTCGAGATCGGTGACATATCCGGCGCAACTCCTGTCGAAGAGAGCTGCAAATATTATAGCTTCTTCCTTTGAGTCGAGGCCCAGTATGTCCATGAGGCCTGTGAGAGACTCCGACAATTCCTTTGAACGCAACTTTTTCAGCTTGCTGTCGCGCAGTTTGCCTGTGGCCTGTTTCAGGTAATGGATGTATTTCTTTCTCATAAGTCTGTTTGAAGAAAGTTAGATGTTTTTGATTTCGTTGCAAAATTATCCTTACGGTGTATCATTGTGCGATACAGGTTTGAGAAATATGAATTTTTTTGAAAATATATTCTGTATCAAGAAATGAGACAGAATATGCTTAACTTTGCAGAAATTAATTCCGCAACCGTCATGAACCAACTGCCTAAATACACCTGGCTGATCGAAACAATCCGCCGCTCAGGTAAGATTTCTCACAGAGAGCTCTCCGACAAGTGGCAACGCCACAAGGAACTCAGCGACTGCCGTCCTCTCCACAGGGCAACATTCAATCGCTGGAGGGAAGCTATCTATCAGCAATTCAACATCATCATCGACTGCCAGAAAACCGGTGGCTACCTTTATTATATAGCCAATCCCGAGGATATTGATGATGACAAGCTCAAGAAATGGATGCTTGATTCGTTTGCCGTGGGCAACATCATAGGGGATAACCTCTCTCTCAAAGGCCGAATAATCGTGGATGAAATTCCGTCGGGCAGAGAATATCTCACTTCGATTCTCGAAGCCATGAAAACCAACAATGTGGTCAACATCACATATCATTCCTTTACCAAGTCAACCGCTCACACATTTCCGATCGAGCCCTATTGTGTCAAGCTGTTTGCCAACCGATGGTATGTGCTCGCCCACAACATCACCTACGGCGACATTCGCCTCTACGGCTTAGACCGCATCGAAAACCTCGAGGTGACCAACGAAACTTTCCGTCTGCCAAAAAAATTTGATGCCGCAGAGTTTTTTTCAAATGCTTACGGTATAGTGGTCGGCACCGGCGAAAAGCCTGAGAAAATCATCTTGAGAGCCAACCAAGACCACAAGCATTATCTCCGATCGTTGCCTCTGCACCACAGTCAGCGCCTTATTGCCGATTGTGGCGATTATGCTGATTTTGAGCTTTATCTCGCCCCGACCTACGACTTCATCATGAGATTGCTTGAGGCCGGCGCTATGGTTGAAGTGATAAAACCGGCTCATCTGCGCAAGACAATGCACTCCTGGATCAGCGACATGTATGCCCTCTATCAGGACGACCTCTGACAGTCAGATGGCCGTTCATTAAAGGAGGTGGATGGTGATGGATTTTCGGGTGCCGTTGTTGTCGATTATGGTGAGGGTGTGGAGACCGGGTGAAGGGGTGAGCTGCACCTGGTGGATGTCGGTGGTCGAGCCGACGTAGTTGTTGTCGAGGTGCCAGAAGAGCTCGGCATGAGGGTTGGAGTGAGCGGCCCGGCAAATGAGTTGAGCCGGGGCGCCGTCAGCTCTCCGAGGCAATGAAACGACAGCGTCGTCGGCCGGATAGATAAATCTGATGCTCGATTCAGATTCCTGAAGAGCGGGGGGCGGGTCACAATAGTCGGCATGGGTCTGAGTATAATAATATTTATGCACAGGTGGCAGTTGAAAATATGATTTCATGACAGAAGGCTCGGAGGCATCAACAACACGGCGGGTGCCGTCGAGCGAGACGGCAATCTCGCTGCAATAGTAACAGGGACGGCTCTTCAAACCATTGTGAGAGATTTTCTCCCTCCGGGTGTCACGGCAATACTTACCGGCAAGATGACCCGAATTAACACAAACTTCGGCTACCTCTCCCTCTGGCTCCTTAAACCAATCGCATGAGGGGAGAAGATTGAAGATGTCAAACATCACCGGGCCGGCCGTCCTTGCTCCGGTGAGGTCGGCTACTCCCCTTCCGTCGGCATTCCCCGCCCACACGCCTACTACATATTCGGGAGTAATACCGATAGCCCAGCCGTCGCGGGAGCCATAGCTTGTGCCGGTTTTCCACGCTATGTTCTGAACCGAGGCGGCTCGGCTCCAATCCAACTGATCCGGGCGATTGACATTGCGCATGGCATCGAGCATAGAGTAGATTGCAAGACTGTCGTTGAGGGGAAAGTCAGGGTTAAATCTCGTAAGATTGGCGTAACAACTTACCATATCCCGCAGTTTCACCTCCGCGCCTCCCAAAATCAGCGACAAGCCATATTTATCAGGTGACTTGGTGATGGTCGTCAAACCGCATTTCTGTAACATAGAGGCAAAACGCGCCACGCCAAACTCCTTAAGCAGCCACACGTTAGGGATATTGAGCGACTGAGCCAAAGCGCTCTTGGCGTCAACAACTCCGCTGTAAGTGCCGTCGAAATTCTTTGGCACAAATCCGCCAAAGTCGGTCGGTATATCGTGGAGAAGGGTGTTTTCGAGTATTACACCCTCACTGAGAGCCGCGCAATAGAGCAAGGGCTTGAGGATACTGCCTGACGAACGGGGCGAATTGGCAATATCTACCCATTTACCGGGTCGGTCGGCCGAAATATCGGCGTTGCCGCAATAAGCTACTATCTGATTGGTAGAGACCTCGACGATGATTGCCGACAAATCGTTGACTCCCGAGAGCGAAAGGTCGCCTCGCCAATGAGAGCACAATGCCTCCAGCCGCCGCTGCAGAGAGAAATCAATCGCGGTCGGAGTATGTTGGCCATGTCGGGTTTTGTTGAGATACTCCACATAGTGAGGCGCGAGCTGAGGCATATCATAAGGGCGACCGATGAGGGGTTCATCGATGGCAAGGTCATATTCCTCCACGGTCAACTCCCCCGCTTCCCTCAGCCGCTTGAGCAACCGGTTGCGTTTGGCCAACAGGCGGTCGCGATTCTTCGACAGATGAATAGCCGAAGGGGCATTCTGGAGAACTGCGAGAGTCGCCGCCTCAGCCCACGACATTTCATTGCCGCTATTGCCAAGATACCGCCATAGAGCCGCGTCAATTCCCACAACGTTACCGCCGAAAGGAGCATGAGAGGCATAGAGCCTCAGAATCTCATATTTTGAATAGCGGGCCTCCAGACGGGTGGCCATGAAAACCTCTACTATCTTTTCGAGGAGGTTTCTCCTACCACGGCGGTGAAGCCTGATTGTCTGCATAGTGATAGTGCTGGCGCCGCTCACAATGCGGCGGTTTGAAATGTTCTGCCACAGCGCCCTGCCGAGCCCCCTCAGACTCACTCCACAATGAGAGTAAAAACTGCGGTCTTCATATTCAATCACAGCCTTGGCAAACTTCTCGGGCAGCGAGTCGGAGGGCGGGAACCGCCACTGGCCGTCGTCGGCCACCCTCGCGCCGAGCAACTCACCATCTTTGGCAGTCACGACCGTGGAATAGGGAGTGTCGCCAAACAACTGATCAGGCAGGCAGAAGAGCCATATCAGCAAGATAGTTCCCGCTGATAGAGCCAACAGGAGATAGAGTTTCTTGCGTTTCATTTCACAACTGACACTCTGCGGTTGGAAGTCATTGCCCCGCAGGCAGGATTATACATATCCTCACACACCACGGGCGGAAGGATATAGCTGCCGGGATAAACGGCTCTCAATCTGATTTTCACAGTTTTGGTGTCACCTTTCCTCAGCTTGAAGTAGAAGTTGGCGGAGTTATCGCGAATGTCGCAATTGTCGAAATTATCCGAGGAAGTGCCGTGCAATCTCTCGTTCCATATCTCCCACCCCGAGGGTATAGGATAGGTCAGGGCCATATTGTCGACATCTTCGCCGAGATTAGTCACCGTGACGGTGGCAAGAAATTCAGTGTCCTGCCTTAGCCTATTAACATTGATCAGGGCGCCTCCCATGTCGGTATAACCGACAGTCAGCTTCACTCCTTTGGAATAAGGAGCAACACTCTTATCGGCCTCGGGGCGAGAGGAAGTGATCAGCGACAGAACAACCGGACCTTTGGAGTTAAGATTCTCAACGGTGACCTTTCGCGCGCGGCCATCTAAAGCCACATTCTTTATGCCGCTGAAACCTGCAAGCGAAAGAGGAGCCTTCCCCTCCTGAGAAATCCTGACCGACGACGTCTCATTACCCGCCAGATTGCTCAATCTGTTCATAGCCATGGTTGCAAAGGCAATATCCTGAGTCACATAGTTTGCCCCCGAGCAGCTTGATGATAGCTTTCGGGCAATCTTCAATGCCTCCGCAATCATGCCACACGAAGCATAGGCCTCCAGCTCGATAGCCTCATCGCGCAGGTCGGAGGCAAACATATCGCATGAAGCTGTTTTTTCAGAGTGACTTGCCCGCTCGATAAGCTTCTTGGCCACATCCTTGCGACCGGTCTCGGCATAGGCAGCTGCGAGGCAACAGGCGGCTGTCATGGAGAGACGTTTTGATTCACGGAGGCGGTTCATGGCTGCTGTCGGAGCATAGCCGGCAACGGCCAGTGAATAAAGGCGGAACGCCTGGGTAAGGTCAGAGTCAGAGGAGTAGCGGTAATCCCGGGCGTGAGCTTCCTGATATTTCCGCCATGCCTCAAAGCTGTTTTTATCTATTCTGAAACCCTGGCGTGAGGCTTCGGAAAACATGAGTCCCGCCATGGAAGTCACCCAGTAGTTTTCGGTATCACCCCCCGGCCAGTAGACAAAGCCGCCGTTGGCCAGTTGGCGTGATTGTACGAGCTTGATGATACGCGGCAACTCTTTCTCGCATTTCGCTTTTTCCGCGGCATCAAGAAATTTCCTGCCATAGAGCATAAACAGAGCTTTAGAGCAGAGTTGCTCGGTGCAGAGATGCGGATAATTTTCCATAAACATCCCCACCCCGCTGAAATTGAGCATCGGCATTGAGGAGATCTGGAGAGAAACTTTTTCGCGGTTGCCTGCCGGCCATGTCAGCTCTGCAGAGCTATCGGGTGCCACAGTCTTTTCAGTCGTCTCATAAACCACCGGCATAGGATTTGTGACATCGATAAACGTGGTGTCTTTAGCGACATGACTCCCTGACGCAGCGGTGAGGATTATCCGCGCCTTCCCCTCCTTAGATTTGTCACAGGCTATGCGGAAATCGGTGAGTTGCTCCCCCGGCTGCCTGAACACAAGATGCTTTTCACTCGTGCCCAAAATCTTCACGGGGCCGGTGGCATCAATCTTAACGGCAACATCTCCGAGCCCCTTGTCGATCGCAAAGATATTGACGGGCAGAGTGACCGTGTCGCAATTGGCAAGAGTGCGGGGCATGGTTGAGAGCAACATCAGCGGCGAAGTGACTTTGACAGTCTTGTCGGCGTTGCCATAGCTCCCTTCATGAGCTGCCACGACCATCACGCGAACCGAACCGACATAGTTGGGCAATGTGAGGGTATGAGTTTTTGAGCCTCCGCTGAGGGTAAACGGGCCGATAAATTTCACGGCGGGATTAAACCGCTTCTCCTTGCCGGCCGACTTGCGGAGCGCCTCATCGCCGCCCACGCTATGTATCGACCGGAAATTGGAGCCAAAAGCGCCGATAACCTCGTCATACATATCCCATGTTCTCACTCCGAGAGCCTCCTTCTGATTCATCGCCGGCCAGGGGCGGGGTGTCCTGAAGTTGGTTATGTCGAGCAGGCCCTCATCTACAATCGCGAGGGTATAGGTCATAGGCTTGTTGTCCTGCTCTTTGATTCTCACCGTGAAAGGCTGCTGAGGATGAAGTTCGTCGGGCATCTCGATCAGAGGGTGGAGAATAGTGCTGGGGTTGACAACCTTGACCGACTGCACACCAAACAGACGTATCGGGGTGTCAAAATCGGTATCTTTATGCTGACGCAACAGTGTTGCCGTGACATAGAAGTTGGGGGCCATGCTCCTGTCGATCACCACCTCATGTTTGGTCTCCTTGTCGGCCGAGAGGGTGACCCATTGGCGACCTATAACTCCCGATCCGTTTTCAAACGACAGCAATACCCTTCCGCCCTTACATTTGGGCAGATAAACATGAGCCGTTTCGCCGACTTCATATTGAGGTTTGTCGAGAACGAACGACAACTCGGTAGAGCCCGAAGCGCTTCCCTTACCGCTGCGTCCTCGCCACTGAGGCCAGTCAACCGAAAAGACACCTCCCGTGGCGTGTCCGCCCTTTATGTCTCTGACCAGAATCAGATATCTGCCCCAGTCGGGATATTCTACCTTGAAAGGTATCTCGGCCAAACCGTTGGCAGCGGTAACTGTTCCCGAAGCCACAACTTCGGCAGTGGAGCTTTTCACATATCGGCTTAGGTCGTCTGCACTCCCCTCCCACCACCAGCTCCAGTCAAGGCGATAGATCTTATATTCCAATTGGCGGGTCTTCATCCTTGCGCCAAGCTGATTGACCACCACCAGGGGAAATTTTATCTCCCTGTCGGTCTCGAAGTCCTTGTTTTGCATGTCGATGCCCACATAAACACCGAAGGGTGAAAACGATACCGATTTCGACACGATGCTTGCATCTCCGCCAGGCTCAGTGACCTTGGCAGTGATATTGGCCAGCAACATGCCCGGAGAATTGCTGTCGGCGCCCACGACACACTCGCTCGATATGGCCCCGAGGCTATCGGTCTGAGCTGAGAAAAGTTGGGTTTGAGATGAGGTGTAGCTGACCAGCGGATTGCTGAATGAATAGGTCTTGTATTTATCAAAAGGATTGGGATTGGTGAAGAGAGTCATCTCGACCGTCGCAGCCATATTCTTAGCCACAGGGCCGGTGAGCCAGCTCACATTGAGTCCGAACGGTGTCTTTTCATTAGCCTGAATCACCGCCGGGGCATTTATATCTATTTTCAATCTGTTAGGTTTGATAGTTTCTATTCTCACGGGATGGTGGAACGTTTCATTTCCTACTTTAAACCGTGCTGTCCACAATCCGGTCGCGGCAGTTTCTTCGGTCGAGATATGGAATACATAGAATCCGTCTACCCCCTTATCCAATGTCTGTCGTGAGTATAGTTGTTCTGCAGGGGTATAAAGCTCCATCACTACCGGATGATTGGCCGGCAGTTTCTTCTCCTTATCCTCAACAATGAGCGTGAGATGAATCTCGTCGCCTGGGCGCCATACGCCCCGGTCACCATAGGTGAATCCCTTTATTCCGTCGGTGATGGTTTTGCCCGACACATCAAAGTTGGTTGTCGACAGCTCTCGTCCTGAGCCTACCTTAAGATAGGTTGTGCTCAGGCCGTCGGTAGCTGTGACAATAAAGGGATTGCCGCCGACCATGAAGTCGGCAAAGCCCATCCCGTCGGTCACACCCCGGCCCACCTCCAGCAACTGGTAGTTATAGGCCCTTACCGATATTCCGGCGGCAGGTTGGGCGGTAACGATGTCGTTTACCACAACCCTGAGCATGTCATCATCTCCGCGCTTGGCTATCACTCCGAGATTTGATGCCACCAGATTTATCTCCGGCATACGATCCCATTCCTGCATGTAATATGAGTCCTTTGTAGGATCGCCTGTTTCATTCCATTTGTATTCCGACCAATTATAATCGGGAGCATTGCGGTAGAGATAGGTGCCATGGATATCCCACATTTTCCTGTCGCTTTCAGTAGTTTCTGTTATCTCGTCAAACTCCTCCGGCTCCGAGCGGTTGTAGAGTGAGTAAGCTTTGCGGAAGGTTAGGCGGATATTATAAACAGCGCCTCTTTCGCGGGCAAACAGATCCTTGAGGTCGATAGAGAAATTCTGCCACTGGTGAAGGTTCAATGACTTATCCTTATCCAGCCTCACGGTGTGATGATAAACCAACCGACCGAATCTGCGCAGCTCCCCGTTTCCGCCAAGATCGGATTCTTGAAGAAACAGCATTATATTGGCCGGAATAACCTTCACCACCTCTACATCTACGGCGGCAAGATTGACGGCCCGGAAAGGGAGCTTGAGGTTACGGTTGTCGGGGAGAATGTTTCCTTGGAAAGGAAGTTCTATGGCCGGCGGGATAGCTTCCTGGGCGAAACTCCGCTCGTTTTCTTCATCGAGACATTTCCCCTCATTGTTTCTGAGCAGCTCGGAAATCCGGAGAGTAATGGTTTTAAATCCGTTAGAGGGATAATAGACCTTTACATTGGTTCCCGACCGCTCGATTTTTATATCCTCAATTTGGTCTAAAGTGATCAGGCCGTCAAGCTCCTGAGTGGAGGAAAGCGGATTGCTGAACTCCAGATTTATGTAGGGCACTGCGGCTTCAACCCGCTCGGCACTGAGCAAGTTGAAATCAGAAATCGCAGGTATGGTTACTTCAAAATCCTCGGCTGAAAAACCTCCGGCGGGGCTGATCGAGAGAGTCAGCTTCATATCCTTTGACTGTCTTTTCACGCCCATGATTGTAAACTCACGGCTATGATTTTCAGCCACATCACCCATTCTGACTAATGCACAGGGATAGCTGCACACTATAAACGCGTTGTCGGCTGTGATTGAGTCACCCGCCGAGGAGTTGTATTCCAACCTCCCCTTGATTGTCATATATTCAACATTGTCCTGGTCAACAAGAACCCTCACATCCTCAAATCTCACCTCGCGCCTGTCGACAAAGAAATCAAAGGCAAAATCGGCCAGCGAATCCACTGCGGTGATTCCCTTCATATCGACATGACACTCATATTGCTGCCCCTGCTTCATGCTCTCCTCGGGGATGAAGTCGATATAGCTTTTGTCGGAGGCGTAAACGGCCGTGCCCTTGAGCTTGGGGGAGAAGCTGAACACTTTTTCCAACGAGCGGGTGGTGTCGACTTTCGACCTCATCAGGTCGGTTAGCTCAATCCTGATTCTTGAATCCCGGTCGAGGTGCATCGGAGGATAGGCAGCTATCCAGCGCGAAGCCTCGTCGGAGGTCATGGTTGCCGAGCTGCACGAACTAACTATGACTACTGCCCCCAGAATCAGCAGAAGGGAGAGTAGTGGAAAACCCGTGAGAGGGCTTCGGGAAAAGGGAATTTTACACGACATTTTGAGTTAATTTTGGTTGGTTTATTTTTATATCCCAAAATTAGCTCATAGTAAAACGCCCGACCTACTTTTTGGCCGGGCGTTGTATGAAATCACTCCTTTGATGTATGAAACAAATTCAGTTGCTTTCCCAGATGATGTAACTCACGTTTTCAGCCTCGGTAGTCGGGGCAATTCCGGTTAAAATTTTCTCGCCGTCAGCGTTGATATAGAAGCCATAGGAAGATGACCCCACGAGGTAGATGGCATTGCGCACACCTATGTCGATCAGCAGTTGGGAGAACTCTCCGAAGGTGAGTTTATCCTTGCTCATCACCACGCATATTTTTCCGTCCAAATCGGCGAGAGCCTTGCGGATTGCTTTTCCTTTAGGCTTGTTTTCAACCAGTTGACCGCCTACCACCAACGGATATTGGCGGAAGAAATAACCGTCGTCGGTGAGAGATTGCTCAAACATCGGAGTCGCATCAGATATGCCGATAGTCAGTTCACCATTTATTATCGAACAGAATCCGGCCTTGGCCTCCCCCTTGCTTATCACCTCTCCTTTCATAACAAATGTGCCGGCAATCTTGCCGTTGTCTCTCCTTATGTCAGCGGCCTGGGTGGCGAGCATAATAGATGAATCATTGAGAGCCTCGCTACCGATCACCAGCCTCGGGCGCAGATTTTCGGGATAGAAGATTTTGAGGCCCTTGCGGTTGATAGTAGTGTCAAGAAAAACTACCCTGCCTGCTTCCGCCGCCAAAACTTCTTTTGGCTCAACAACCGGTTGAGGAATTACAAGCTCTGCCTGAATGGGAGTGAGGGGCTCATCTTCGGCGGCTTCGTCAGCCGTCGGAAGCATCATGAAGATAATTACACCCAAAATCACAATAGCCGCGAGAATCGGCAAATAAACATGAGTGAATTTGCTTTTAGGCTTTTCCTTCGGAGAACTGGCCGAGATAATGCGTATCTCATTATCATCTATATCGTTAGGCTTCTTGCTCATAGTGTTTCCTCCTTTTCCAAAAGTTCTTTTAAAGCCTTCAGAGCCTCTTTAGATGCAGAGACCTCATGCCTGAAACTGCGGCAGTCGGAGAGTATCATCTTCTGCCTCACAGGATGAATGAAAGCGATAAAATCACGGTTAACAATCAAGCTCTTACCGATGCGGATAAATCTATGGTCATCCTTATCGAGCATCTCGGCAATGCGTCGCTCTATATGTCCCAACTGCAAGGTAAGGACAAAATTCTCACCGTCTGCCAATGTTATGGCAGAATAGTTGCCCTCGGCGGTGATATAGACAACCGACTCGGGAGGCACGCGCACTATCTCGGTGGATGTGGTGAAAATTAGACGCTTATTCATGAGCTTTCGCCTGCAAAGTTACAACAAATGAGCGAGCTTCCCCCTCTCCCCGAGGCAGAATGTATGAAACCACCCCCTCACCTTACGAAATTCCCAATACTCACTCAAAAAGAGTCCCCATTCCCCAAACTTCTATCACACATCAGTTTTAAAATAATTATTCTGTGAACATATGGGGAGGGGTGGGCGTTGAATGGGTGTGATTAACCTAAATTCTGATGCTATGATTTCAATACTCTATGCTCATCCTTACGATAAGAGCTTCAACCACGCTGTTCTTGAAGTGGTGAAAAATCGCCTTGACGAGCAGGGCAAGGAATACCGTGTTTTCGATCTCTATGCCGACGGTTTCAATCCGGCGCTCGATGCCCCGAGTCTGCGGCTCTACAGCCGTGGCGAGACTGCCGACCCTCTCGCAGCAAGTTATCTTAAAACACTTCTCGAAAGTGATCAGTTTATTATGATTTTCCCTATCTGGTGGGCCACTGTCCCCGCTATTGTCAAAGGTTTCTTCGACAAGGTTATGCTCTCGGGGTCTGCCTATAAATATTCCGACGCCGGCGAGCTTATTCCCGACAAGATCGACATCAGGCGCACGATAATTTTCTCAACCTCACAGACCCCGACCGAAAAATTCAGGCCGTTTTTTGAGGATTATTTCAACCGGTATGTGCTCCAGCCTGTGGGCATGAACAATCTCGAATGGTATAACTGCGCCCAAACCTCCCACGGCCCCGCAGAAAACCGCGAGCAATATCTCAAGCTCGTGAAAAGCAAACTATAATTTCCCCTATAAATTATTGAAGCCGGCGCCTAAAAACGTGCCGGCATTTTTTATATGCTCCTTACCCTCCTCACGAGCAGAATGCTCAGCTCATAAAGCAGATACATCGGCGCGGAAACTATCAGCAGCGTGAAAATATCTGATGTGGGTGTTATCACCGCCGCAATTATCAGAATAATGACAATGGCGTGGCGCCGGTATTTTCGCAGAAAAGAAGCGTTGACCAATCCCAGTTTGGCAAAGAGCCATGCAAGCACCGGAATTTCAAACACGATTCCCATGCAGAGGCTCATCACAATCAGAGTGCTCATATAGGAATCGAGGTTAATCATATTGATTACCTCAGTGTCAACCTGATATGTGCCGAGAAAATGAAATGTGAGGGGGAATATGAGGTAGTAGTTAAACAATATACCGAAGGCAAACATAACATATCCCCACACCACCATCCTCAGAGTCTGTTTGCGCTCGTTGTCATAGAGCGCCGGCGCGATAAAGGCAAACAGCTCATAGATTATGTAGGGCGACACACACAACACGCCCACACAAAGGGCGGTTTTCATATGGATGATAAACTGCTGGGCCAGCCCGGTGTTGATAAGCTGAACATCAAACGACTCAATGGGCTGCAGCCCCAGATGCCGGCACAGGGCGTCGATCACCCTATATGTGATAAAGTCGGGCGACTTGGGCGCAAGAACAAACTCAAAGACCTGCTCCTTGAACAGAAAGGCCACTGCCGAGCATATCAGGGAAACGATGATAATTCTTATCATCACTCCCCTGAGAATATCAAGATGCCACCAGAAATTTTGATTTTCTCCGGTCAGATTCATTTATCGGAATCTTTGTCGTCAGAGTCTTTTATATCTTTTTCAACTTCGTTTAATCCTTCCTTAAATGACCTGACGCCCTTACCGAGTCCCTTCATGAGCTCGGGTATCTTCTTGCCTCCAAAAAAGAGAAGCACCACCAGAATGATGAGCAAAATCTCGCTCATTCCCAATCCGCCGATAAATAGAAGCATATTCATTTATTTGAGTTTTTTGGTTGCGTATCTGATTATTAAATAGCCGGCTGTGAGCTGAAGCAACATGCCCGGCACACCGATTCTGAAATCCTGACAGGCAAGGGAGAAATCTCCGGTCTGTACCCATTCGCCCAGCGACCCGAAAGCCTGATAACCTATCACAATTGCAGCTATTGCCGTGAGAGTCACTCTTTTCAGGCGCCATGAGGCATAGCCGGCCATAAGGGCGAGAATCACCGACTTGGTGATTATGGCGGGAAGGGCGGAGGGGAGAGGCATGTCAAACAGCAGACAGTTAACCACCGGCGAGGCTATAGCCGTGAGAAGGCCCACACGCCATCCGCAGAGATAAGCGCCGATAAGTGTGAAGAAGTAGATCGGCAGCCATGTCATTCCCCCCTGCGGAACAAGGTGGAACAGCTGTGGAAAAACCATATTGCCGACAATAAACAGAGCGGCAAATGAATAGGTCGACCAATCGGCAAACGACAGAGACCTGTTAGCGAGAGTTGATTGCATTTATGATTGAGTTTGTTGTTTTATAAAAGATTGAATGAGAGGAATACACTCCTCGGCTGTCTCACACCCGAGACACAGTGTTTCCACAGGGCAAAGACCGGTTCCGGCACGGTTGATGATATTGGGAACAAGCCTGTCATATCTCACTTCAATGTGAGCTTTCTCAAACAGCTCCAGAGCCGGTTGGCTGATGACATCGGCATAAACCGATCTGACCTTTCCGGCTATCATCAGTGCGGCAGCTCCCTTGCCGACAACCTTATCGGCTATCACGGCTCCGTTGAGAGTGGCGGGGTCACGGGTCAGAAGTTCGTAGAGGTCTTTCACTCCCCGTTGATGACAGCAGGTCATGACATCGTGATTATATATCACACATGAGCAGTCTTCGCTATGGAGCGTATCGACCAGAGAGGAGATTTCCATGTCTGAAAGCCTAAATGGTTTCGCGCTTGAGCGACTCGACATATTGGTCAATACGATGAAGCTCCTTGGGAATATTGATCGACTGAGGGCAGTGAGGCGAGCATTGGTTGCAACCTATGCAGTGGTTTGCCTGACGAAGCTTCGGCACCGAGCGGTCATATCCCACAAGGAAAGCCCTGCGCGCCTCGGCATAGTTTTTCGACTGACTGCTCTCGGCCACGTTGCCTTGATTGACACACTTGTTGTAGTGAACCAATATTGCGGGAATATCTATGCCATAAGGACAGGGCATGCAATACTTGCAGTTGTTGCAGGCCACGGTGGGATATTGCACCATGAGGTCGGCGGTGTCGTAGAGAAACGCTATCTCATCATCGTTGAGAGGCACAAGCGGACTATAAGTGCGCAGGTTATCCTCAAGATGCTCCATATAGGTCATTCCG
The DNA here is from genome assembly GCA_964384885.1 of uncultured Bacteroides sp. Taxonomy (GTDB): domain Bacteria; phylum Bacteroidota; class Bacteroidia; order Bacteroidales; family Muribaculaceae; genus Paramuribaculum. The sequence goes on along the minus strand of CAYLMR010000006.1, from coordinate 25,673 downwards.
CTCAACACCGTCAGCACTCCCGGATGAGTTCCGGCATATCTGAAGGCCCATGAGGCGACACTCTGTTCAGGCTCGCGCTGCTTGAGTCGGGTGGCGATATGGTCGGGCACATTCGACAGTCTTCCGCCGAGCAGCGGCTCCATTATCACGGCGGGAATGTTGCGTTTTTCAAGCTCGCCATACAGGTATTCGCCGTCGGTGTTGCGGGGATTAAGCTCACGCGCATGTTTCCAGTCAAGATAATTGAGCTGAATCTGCACGAAATCCCATTTATATTTGTCATGATTGGCCAGCGCCCAGTCAAACACCGCAATATCGCCGTGATAGGAAAATCCGAGATTCTTGATTCGTCCGGCCTCGCGCTCGGCTACCAGAAAATCCAGAATACCGTTGTCGATGAAACGGGCATTAAACTCGGCCATGGCATCTTTACCGCCACCTATGGCATGGAGCAGCATATAGTCTATGTGGTCGGTCTGCAGCTCCTTGAGCGAGTTGCGGTAGATGGCTATCGACGAGTCGCGGTCCCAGGTCTGCTTGGCAAAATTCGACATCTTGGTGGCGATGAAATATGAGTCGCGGGGATGACGCGACAGCGCTATTCCGGTGGCATGTTCCGACTGGCCGCGGCAGTAGGCGGGCGACGTGTCGAAATAGTTGACACCGTGGGCAATGGCAGTATCGACAAGGCGGTTGATAGTCTCCTGGTCGAGCACCTCGTCACCCTCTTTTTCGCCGGCTATAGTTGGCCAGCGCATACATCCGTAACCGAGTATCGACACTTTCTCGCCTGTTTTGGGATTGGTGCGATAGGTCATTTTGTCGGTAGGAATTTCCGACAAAGCCACATTCTCCGAACTTACTTTCTTTGAAGCCGAATCACATCCGGCAAGGGCAAGACCGGTCAGGCCGGCTCCGAGGCCGAGCCGTTTCAGAAAATCGCGACGGTTGATATTATGTTTTTCCATAATCTGCAAAAGTTAGATTGTTCGGTGAACTTCATGCCCTTCGACATAGATTGCGCTGAACGGACGCGCCGGGCAAAGATTCTCACAGGCGCCACAGCCTATGCAACGTTCGGTGTTGACAATCGGAATTTTAGGCGACTTTTTATCATCATTATCCGAGGGCACCATAGTTATCGCTCCGACGGGACAGTGACGGGCACAGTTGCCACACTCCACTCCGTCGGTGAGAGGCACACAGTTGGCCTTTACCCACACGGCATGACCTATCTGCACCGAGCTCTTGTCGGCCACCGTGATCGGCTTGATGGCTCCTGCGGGGCAAACCTCCGAGCAGCGGTTACACTCCGGGCGGCAGTAGCCTCTCTCATAGGATGATTCGGGTTGCATCAACGACTCGATATCGGTCGACGGACGAAGCACTCCGTTGGGGCATACCGACACACAGAGCTGACAGGCGGTGCAATGAGAAGTGAGGTTTTTAATGCTGACCGCGCCGGGAGGAACTATCTTGGTTTTGCGTGCCGGAATTTTCTTGTCGGTAATGACCGCGAGGCCGCCGTCAACGGTTTTTTCCTGAGCCTGAACGGCGGCGGTGGCGGCGATAGTAGCGGTCACGGCAATGAAGTCTCTGCGAGAATCGTCAACCCCTTTGCCGGCTGCTGACTTAGCCGGGCGGCGGGCATAGGAAATGGCTCCCTTGTTACATTTTCCGATGCAATCGAAACAGGTCACGCAGCGAGAGTAGTCAATGGTATGCTCCTTGCTGTTGATACAGGCCGACTTGCAGTTTCGGGCACAGAGACCGCAGCTGTTGCATTTTGAAGTATTGATCACCGGGCGCAGCAAAGAGAAGCGCGAAAAGAAACCCAACACGGTGCCGACGGGGCAGATGGTGTTGCAATATGTTCGGCCGTTGCGCCACGCCAGAAAACCGAGTATCACCAATGTAGCCACAGCCACTCCGAGGGTCACGCTTCCGCGCAGCCATATATCCACGTTATAGAAAGCGTAGCTGTCGTGAGCCTCGGCCCATGAGGCAAGCTCATTGTTGCCCCACTGCCATACCGGAGCGAACAGGCTCTGGGCTATGCGGCCATAGGCGCTGTAGGGCGCGAGCAAAGCCACAACCGCCCCAATGCCGCACACTATAGCCACGACCATAACGGCGAGCATCACATAGCGCAAAATGGTTTTGGGCGCCGAATATGAATAGCGGTTTTTCTTAGACCGCTTGCCGAGCCATGCGAAACCGTCCTGCATAATGCCGAGCGGACAGATAACAGAGCAATACAGTCGTCCGAAAAGAAGTGTGAGGACTATCAGACCGACAACAACTATCAGATTCAGCGAGAGGAGTGCCGGAAGGAACTGAATTTTTGCCATCCAACCAAACCATTTCTGAGCCGTGCCGGTGAAATCCAAAAACAGCAATGTTATCAGAATGATGCTGATAACCGCTACTATTTGCCTTATATTCTTAAGCATTGATTTTGTATTGTGATAATGACCGATTGTAATTCCTTATCGGAACTTTAAAACGCAAAGTTATAAAAAAAACATGAATTTTCACTATCTTTGCAAAAATTTACAGATACATCCATCACATAATTCTATGGGCAAAAACAAACTTCGCAAATTCAGCGAAATGGAGCAGATTCCGTTTGTGTATCAATATCCTTTCTCGGCATTGAAAAATGAGGGAGGATTCCCTCACCGCGGCCGGTGGGGAGAAGATGTTTTCGGAAACTCCAATCCCATTACCCTCGAACTCGGTTGCGGCAAAGGTGAATACACTGTCGGCTTGGCCCGCACCAACCCCGACAGAAATTTCATCGGCATCGACATCAAGGGGGCGAGAATGTATACCGGCGCCACACAGGCGCTCAACGAGGGGCTTCACAATGTTGCTTTTCTCCGCACCGACATCGAGCTTCTGCCTGAGTTTTTCGCTCCCGGCGAAGTCGACGAGATATGGATCACTTTCCCCGATCCGCAGATGAAGAAGGTGAGAAAACGCCTCACCTCAACCCGATTCCTCGAGCTCTACCGCAAGGTGATCAAACCGGGAGGCATGGTGAGACTCAAAACCGACAGCCCCTTTCTTTTCACCTACACCCGTCTCATGGCTGAGCATAACCACCTCCCCACCCCCGACAATATCGACAATCTCTATGCCGGAGAGTTGCCCGACCCGTCGCTCGCCATCAAGACCCATTATGAGCGGCAATGGCTTGACCGCGGGCTCACTATCAAATATATCTCCATCAGCCTCGACCACGTCACTCCCCTCTCGGAGCCGGAGGTTGACATTGAGTTTGACACCTACCGCAGCTATTCGCGCGGTGTGATTCAACACAATATCGAGGCGCCCGACGCCTGAGTCCTCACAATGCAGTCATGAAATTTGGCTGTAAACAATTTTTATGTTAACTTTGTGATTACAGGCTTCTGTCAGCCTGCTGTCATTTCCAAGCATTAACACTATATTTCTACATCCGCAATGAGTTTCACAAGCAATTGCTTCGACATATTCGCCGACACCACGGCTCTCTACCACCTCACCGACGACGTTGATTTCCGACCCGAAAATCCCTATCCCGCCGACTCGATCGAGCATACTCTTTTTGAGAAAAACTGGATTGACGCGGTGCAATGGCACCTCGAGGATATAATCCGCGACCCGCAGATCGACCCCGTTGAAGCTCTCAAACTCAAACGACGCATCGACAAGTCAAATCAGGACCGCACCGACATGGTTGAGGCTCTCGACACCTATTTCAGGCAGCTCTATGCCGGTGTGACTCCCCTGCCCGAAGCCACTATCAACACCGAAAGTCCGGCCTGGGCTTTAGACCGGTTGTCGATTCTCGCCCTCAAGATCTATCACATGCAGGCCGAGGTCGACCGCCCCGATGCTTCTGAAGAACATCGTGAGCGTTGCCGTCAGAAACTCGCGGTTCTCCTTGAGCAACGCGCCGACCTCATCGAGGCTATTCAGACCCTGCTCGACGACATCGCCGCCGGCAGAAAATATATGAAGGTCTATCGCCAGATGAAGATGTATAACGATCCGGCCACCAACCCGGTGCTTTATGCCGCGCGCAATAAATAACACACCCCGCGAAAAAGCTCTTGTAGTTGTAAGATTTTCAGCTATGGGCGATGTGGCTATGGCCGTTTCGGTTGTAGAAAGGGCTTGCCGCGCCCTGTCGCCGCTGAAAATTGTGTTTGTAACCCGCAAGCCTTTCTCTCAACTGTTTGTTTCTCCGCCCGACAATCTTGTGGTTGTGGAAGCCGATCTCAAGCTTCGCCATAAGGGGGTGGTGGGAATGAAAAAACTCCTCGACGAGATAGCCTCACAATATGAGATTGTGGGGGTAGCGGACCTCCACAGTGTGTTGCGCACCCATGCCCTGAGATTTTTTGCCCGGCTGAGAGGCATACCTGTGGCCCGCATCCACAAAGGGCGAAAAGAGAAAAAACGGCTCACCGAAGTTGGCGCCGAGGCGTTTGGCCACAGCTTGCCCTCGTCGGTAGAACGCTATCGCGACGTTTTCGCCCGCCTCGGCTACGACCCCGGCGAGCTTCCCCCCTCGCCCCGCTCTCCCTTGTCACCGGCTCCACGCACCGGCTCATCAGAGAGCGAGATATGGATCGGAATAGCTCCCTTTGCCGCCCACAAAGGAAAAATCTGGCCCCTCGACAAGATGGAAACGCTCATCAAGAGGCTGGCAGCTAAAGGCTACCGTCTATGGCTATTTGGCGCGGGCGAAAAAGAAACTGAAATCCTCAGCCGTTTCGCCTCAGAAGATAAGAGAATCACCAACGTCGCCACCCTCAGCCTCGGCCTCAAAGGTGAGCTCAAACTCATTTCCTCGCTCAACCTCATGGTGAGCATGGACTCGGGCAACATGCACCTCGCCGAGCTTGTGTCGACTCCCTGCATAAGCATCTGGGGCGCCACCCATCCTGCCGCCGGATTTGCCAACATCGGCGACGATCCGGCGCGACAAGTTGGGCTTGACCAGAAATGCCGCCCCTGCTCGGTGTATGGCAACAAGCCGTGCCGATTTAACGACTACCATTGCCTCACCGGTATTTCTCCCCAAATGGTTGAAGACGCAATCGAAAAAGCACTATCCTCCTCACCCAAAAACTCCTGCAGCAAAAACTGATGGAAGAAGATTTCGACATACGCGACGCAGCTTCGTCGCAAAACATATCCGACCCCGACAAAGCTTTGAGGCCCGGCCAGTTTACCGCCTTTGCCGGGCAGGAAAAGATTGTGGAAAACCTCAAGGTGTTTGTAGCAGCTGCCCGAATGAGGGGCGAGCCGCTCGACCACACCCTGCTGTTCGGTCCTCCGGGACTCGGCAAAACCACTCTCAGCAACATTATCGCCAACGAGCTGGGTGTGGGCTTTAAAGTCACCTCCGGGCCGGTGCTCGACAAGCCGGGCGACCTCGCCGGCATCCTCACATCGCTCAACGAAAACGATGTGCTGTTTATCGACGAGATTCACCGCCTCTCGCCAGTGGTGGAGGAATATCTCTACCCCGCCATGGAGGACTATAAAATCGACATCATGATCGACAAAGGGCCTGGAGCGCGCTCGGTGCAGCTCACCCTCTCCCCCTTTACTCTCATAGGCGCCACCACCCGCAGCGGCCTGCTCACATCGCCTATGCGCGCCCGTTTCGGCATCAACTGCTCGCTCGAATACTACGACCACGAGGTGCTCGAACGGATAGTGCTTCGCTCGGCCGGGTTGCTCCATGTGAGATGTAGCGGCGAGGCTGCCCACGAAATTGCCATGCGCTCGCGCGGCACCCCCCGTATCGCCAACGCCTTGCTGCGCAGGGTGAGGGACTTCGCTCAGGTCAAAGGCTCCGGAAATATCGACATCGAGATAGCCCGCTATGCCCTCGAAGCCCTGAAAATCGACCGCTATGGACTCGATGAGGTCGACAACAAGATTCTCCGCACAATCATCACCAAGTTCAAGGGCGGCCCGGTGGGTCTCAACACCATCGCCACCGCCCTCGGTGAAGACCCCGGCACAATCGAAGAGGTCTACGAACCCTTCCTCATCAAGGAAGGATTTATCAACCGCACTCCCCGCGGCCGCGAAGTGACCGACCTCGCCTATATGCACCTCGGAGGCACACGTTCCTACGAAGGCTCATTATTCTGAATATTCACCAAGAAAAATATGGGTGCAATAAAAAGTCTCGCCAAAGACACGGCAATCTACGGCATCAGCAGCATCATAGGCCGGTTTCTCAACTGGTGTCTCGTGCCGCTCTACACCTACCTGTTTCCTCAGGCGGAATATGGTCTGATGACCTATATCTACAGCTTCACCGCTCTCCTGCTCATAATACTCATCTATGGCATGGAGACCGGTTTCTTCAGGTTCACCAACCATGAGCGCTACAAGGATGTGAGCGAGGTCTACGCCACCAGCCTCATCTCGCTCGGCACCACCTCGCTGCTGTTTTTCATCCTGATACTGCTGTTTATCAACCCCGTTTCCTCGGCGTTGCATTGCGCCGACCATCGGTCGTTTATCATAATAATGGCGGCTGTATTGGCCATCGACGCCTTTACGTCGATACCGTTCTGCTATCTGAGGCTCAAACACAGGCCGGTGAGATTTGCGGTGCTTAAGCTCATAAGCATAGCCCTCAACATAGGCTTCAATCTGTTTTTCATATTGTTATGCCCCATATTGTGGAAAAAATGCCCGCAGGCCATCAGCTGGTTCTATAATCCCGACTACAGCATAGGTTATGTGTTTGTGAGCAATCTCATCAGTTCGGGAGCGGTGTTGCTGCTGCTCTGGCCCGAGTTGAGAATCATGAAGTGGAAATTCAACTTTACCCTCTGGAAAGAGATGATAGTCTATTCATTCCCTCTCCTCATACTCGGCATTGCCGGCATCATGAATCAGACTATCGACAAAATCATGCTCCCCGACCTTGTGGCCGACAAGGCCGACGCCATGGCTCAGGAAGCTATCTATGGCGCCAACTATAAGATAGCCATCGTGATGGTGATGTTTATCCAGGCATTCCGGTTCGCCTACGAGCCTTTCATATTCTCGCAAAACAAAAATGCCGGAGCCTCCAAAAACAAAGCCTACAGCGACGCCATGAAATATTTTGTGATATTCTCGATGGTGATATTTCTCGGGGTGATGTTCTACCTCAAACTGGTGCGCATACTCATCCCCTCCGACTATTATTCCGGCCTTAAGATTGTGCCGATAGTGATGATAGCAGAATTTTTCTTCGGAGTGTTTTTCAACCTTTCGCTGTGGTATAAGCTCACCGACAAAACCATCTGGGGCACATGGTTCTCACTGTTAGGTCTGGCGGTGACGTTGTCTCTCAACTTCCTTCTCGTGCCGAAGATCGGATATATGGGATGTGCGTGGGCGGCTTTCACCTGCTACGGCGTGATGATGCTCGCAAGCTATTTTGTGGGCAAAGTCAAAAATCCCATCCCCTATCAGGTAGGGCGCATCTGCGGCTATTTTGTCGTGGCGATGCTGCTCTACGGCCTCAGCCTCCTCATCACCACCGGCAACGACTATATCGACCTGCCGGTGCGCACGGTTATCCTCCTGGCCTATATCCTTGCCGCATTGAAAATCGAGCATATCAATCTTCGCGATCTCATTCCGGTGCGTCATCATTAACAATAAATCTTCACAGCTATGTCAGCAACCACCCCTTCAACAATGGCTCTCAAAGTGCGGGATTTTTTCGTTAACTATTTCACACTCTCGGGAGAGCTTTTGCCTCAGGACGAAGCCGAGGCCTCGATAAGATCGGGAGTGTCGTTTAAGGGCACCAACATCGTTATCCTGATTCTCGCCATACTCATTGCCTCGCTCGGCCTCAACACCAACTCTACCGCCGTGATCATCGGCGCGATGTTGATTTCGCCCCTCATGGGCCCGATAATCGGCATCGGTCTCGGCATCGGTATCCACGATTTCGAGCTGATAAAACGGTCGCTGCGCAACCTTATAATGGCAGCCCTTTTCTCACTGATAGCGTCAACCATCTATTTTCTCATCTCCCCCGTCAACGAGCAGCACAGCGAGCTTCTTGCCCGCACTTCGCCCACCATCTACGATGTGCTGATAGGATTTGTGGGAGGTGGCGCGGGCATTCTCGCCATCTGCTCCAAGAATAAGGGTAACGTGATTCCCGGCGTGGCCATCGCCACCGCCCTCATGCCGCCGCTCTGCACCGCCGGTTACGGCCTCGCCACATGGCAGCTCAACTATCTTTTCGGCGCCTTCTATCTCTTTCTGATCAACTCCATCTATATAGCCTTTGCCACATTCATAGGGGTTAAGCTGATGAAGTTTAAGCCGGTGCCGGTAGCCAATGCCGTGAGAGCCAAAAAGGTGATGAGAGTGGTCTATACCCTCGCGATCATAGCCATGCTTCCTGCCATCTGGCTCACCATCAACATGCTGCGTCAGAACAGGCTGGAAGTCAACATCGACCGGTTTGTCAACAATGAGTGTAAGTTTCCCGACACCCAGGTGCTCACCCGCAAGCTCATCACCTCGAAGGGTGAGCGCTATCTCCAGCTCACTCTCATTGGCAGGGTGCTCCCCGCCGACTCACTCTGCAACGCGCTCGACTCGCGCCTCGGATATTACGGCATCAACAACACTAAGGTGATTGTAGTTCAGGGACAGGCCGTCACCGTCTCCCAGGCTAACGAAGAAGCCACTGCCCGCGACATCTATCAGATACTCTCGTCGGAGGTTGCACGCCGTGACGCCACCGTCGACTCCCTCCGCAACATTATCCGCGGCTATGAAGCCTCGTGGGGCTCAGCCGTGGCCATCGCTCCCGAAGTAAAGATACTTTTCCCCGAAGTGACCGAGCTCGCCATGACCCGCGCGGTGTTTGGCGACATTGCCAAAGCAGCTGCCGAAGACAGCCTCGGCGCACCCTCCGACACAGTCAACATAGCCCTCGTGTCGCTCAACAAACAGATGACCTCCTCTCAGCGCAACCAATTCTCGGAATATCTCAAGGCAAGGTTAAACCTCAACAACCTGCGCATCGTAGAGATTCCCCTTTCGGTTGCAACAAAAAAATAAAACCTCAATCCCCATATTCCCAACACCAATGACCCAAACTGCCTCCGACACCAAAAAGCCCCTTAAAGTTACTCTCATCAGCCACAGCGATGTGCTGGGTGGCGCCGGAATGGTGACCTTCCGACTCATGCACGCGCTCAGAAACGAAGGAGTTGATGCCCGAATGGTGGTATATACCAAACTGTCTGACAACGAAAATGTGGCGCTCATCTCCACCCGCTTCAATCGCGGTGTGAAGTTCATGTGGGAGCGCGCGGGCATTTTTATGCGCAACGGCATGCGTCGCGAACATCTCTTTAAGGTCTCGACCGCCAATGTGGGCACCGATGTGAGCAAACACCCCTGGGTGAAGGATGCCGATGTTGTGGTGCTGGGATGGGTGAATCAAGGCCTCATGTCGCTCAACTCGGTGAAACGGCTCCTCAAGCTTGACAAACCGGTTGTGTGGACCCTCCACGACATGTGGAATCTCACCGGAATATGTCACCACGCCTATGAATGTCGCGGATTTCGTCGGGAGTGCGGCAACTGCCAGTTTCTTTCGGGCCACAGCGCCAACGACCTCAGCCATAAGGTGTGGCGCAAAAAGAAAAGTCTCTATGAATCGGCCGACATAACCTTTGTGCCGGTGAGCCACTGGCTCGAACGACGCTGTCGCGAGAGCAGCCTCATGAAGGGGTGTGACGTGAGGGTTATACCCAATCCTTTCCCCGCCGAATATTTCACTCCCGAAGTTAAGGTCACACCCGAGCGCCTCTATCATCTCGACGCCCGGAAATATCGCATCGTGATCTGCTCGGCCCGACTCGACGACCCTATCAAGGGACTCTCCTACACCGTCGATGCCCTCAACTATATCTTCGACAATCACCCGGAGATAGCATCCGACATCACGGCGGTGTTTATCGGCAGTCTGCGCAACCCCGCGGCTCTCGACACGCTTCGCATCAACCACCTGCTGCTCGGCATGGTCAACGACAATCAGCTGCTCAGAGAGGTTTATGCTTCGAGCCATGTAGTGCTCTCGTCGTCGCTCTACGAAACCCTCCCCGGCACCCTCATCGAGGGTCAGGCCTCGGGATGTATTCCGGTGTGCTTCGGCCGCGGCGGTCAGGACGACATCGTGGAGCATGGCAAAACCGGCTATATCGCTGAATATAAAGATTCTGTTTCGCTCGCCAAGTGCATCATCAAGGCGCTCAACAACCCCATCGACCGCATGACTCTCCACAACAATGTCAAGGAGAAGTTTGGCGGCGAAATCATAGCCCGGCAGTATATTGACCTGTTTAATGAGCTTCTCGAAAAGAAAAAATCCGCCGGCTCTTCCGACGCTCCTTCCTCCGGCTCGGGGCTCTAAACTCCTTTCCTTTATATTTAAATAAGGTGTATTAAAAAAATTTACACTTTGGCAGCAAAAAAACCGCCCAAAAATTTGCCGGAGAAAAAAAACAGTCGTACCTTTGCAGTGCAAAAAGGGAAACGCCCTGATGCAAGAGTTCTTTAAAGAACACCTTATTACTCTGGTGTGGTAGTTCAGCTGGTTAGAATACCTGCCTGTCACGCAGGGGGTCGCGGGTTCGAGTCCCGTCCATACCGCAGAGGAGAGAGGAGAATGAGCGGATGCAGAACTTCGGTTCTCTCTGCTCATTCTTTTTTTGTTACCACCCCGCCTCAGTTAAGTTTATCTTTTCCACCGTTGCGACAATAAAAATGTATTACGTTAAAAAACAGATGGAAATAGCCGGTTGCCATCAGCTCTCACTTACACAACCCGGCAAATGCAGCCGCCTCCACGGCCACAACTGGATTGTAACCGTTTATTGCAAATCGCGCGAGCTCAACAGCGACGGAATGGTGGTTGACTTCACCCTCATCAAACAGCTCATTCACGACTATCTCGATCATGGCAATTTCAACGAGCTGCTCCCCTTCAACCCCACAGCCGAAAACATCGCCAAATGGGTGTGTGACACCGTCCCCCACTGCTACCGAGTTGACGTTGAAGAGAGCAAAGCCAATATCGCCACCTACGAGCGCGACGACGAGTAACCCCTCAATCGGCAAAAATGAGAATTAATGAAATATTTTATTCGCTGCAGGGCGAAGGCTATTTCACCGGCACTCCCGCTCTTTTCGTAAGGTTTTCGGGCTGCAACCTCAAATGTGATTTCTGCGACACGCGCCATGAGAGCTACACCCTCATGAGCTCCGATGAGATTATCGCCCGGCTGAAGGAGCTCTCGCCTGAATGTCGCCACGTTGTTCTCACCGGAGGCGAGCCAACCCTACAGCTCACTGATGAGTTTGTCGAAAGGCTGAAAAAAGAGGGATATTTCATTCAGATCGAAACCAACGGCACTCATCTTCCACCTGCCGCAATCGACTGGGTGACCTGCTCACCCAAACAATCTTTCTGCAAAAACGGAGCGTTGGCCGAAAATATCCGCATAGACGAGCTCAAATTGGTTTACCGCGACAACGATGCGGAGATTGCTCGTTTTGACGCTGTTCCGGCCAAGCAGAAATTTCTTCAACCCTGTGGGTCAGGCGATTCACAGGCCGACGCTGTCATGACAGCTCACACTGTAGAATATATCAAGGCTCATCCTCAGTGGCGCCTGTCGCTCCAAACCCACAAGTTGATAAATATTCCTTAAAAAATAATCGCCAAAAAACTTGCAGGGAGAAAAAATTAGTCGTACCTTTGCAGCGCAAAAGGGAACAACGCCCCTATGCAAGAGTTCTTTCAGGAACACCTTATTACTCTGGTGTGGTAGTTCAGCTGGTTAGAATACCTGCCTGTCACGCAGGGGGTCGCGGGTTCGAGTCCCGTCCATACCGCAGAGGAGAGAGGAGAATGAGCGGATGCAGAACTTCGGTTCTCTCTGCTCATTCTTTTTTTATGTGAGCTTATCCCGCACTTTTATGAAGCATATTCTTTCGCTATTAATAATCGTTATCGCTCTGGGGGGATGTCGGCGATCTTCGGAGGGCGGTCCGGTGATGGACCATGTTGAGGCCATCATCGAGACTTATCCCGACTCCGCCCTCACGCTCCTGAGAAATCTTGACCCTTCGCAGCTCTCGGGCGGCGAGGAGAAAGCTCACTATGCCCTGCTGATGTCGATGGCTCTCGACAAGAATTATATCGACACAACCACTTTCGAGATTCTCCAGCCGGCCATTGACCGCTACCTCTCCTCAGGCTCCCCCGACCTTAAGCTCCGCACCCTCTACTATCAGGGGTGTATTTACCTCAACCGCAAGGATTATGACAACGCCATGATATGTTTCCTCAACGCCTCCGACCTCACCGGCGTTAAGGATTCCCTCGTGCTCGCCCGGCTTCATCAGGCTAAATCGGTGATCTACGACAAGCTGATCGATGTGCCGCATTTCACTGAGGAGCAGCTCATGGCAGCGGATATTTACAGAAATGTGGGAAAGAATTTTCTTGCTGCCAAAAGCTATATCAAAGCTTTCAACGGAGCGCTGATGAAAGATGACAAACAGTTGGCTGATTCTCTGTTGAATATCTGCCGGCAGATGGTTGAGATTGCGCCCGAAGCTCAGGAATATCTCGACCCATCCTATATCACCTATATTACCTACTACTGTGACAAAGAGGAGATTCGCAGGATGCTGACCGCCTATAACGATTACATATATCTCGACCCGCCCCTCAAGGATAATGACGTTATCCTTAACATGGCGCTGGGATATGCCAAAATCGGCGAGCCGGAAAAATCTTTCAGGATTTTTGAACATGTCGACAGCAATATCAAGGAGAGCACCTTTCAGAAACTTCAACTCATCAGATGGGAGACATATAAGGCTGCCGGAGATTATCGCGGCGCCTATGATTCTTTCATGAAATATTATCATATTGAGGATAGTCTTCATTATCATCTTTTTACCCACGATCTGATTTTTGCCGACAAGAAGCATAAACTTGAGGTCGCCAACCTTAAGGAGCTTCAAAAGCGCAACAACATGATTTGGGGTGCGGTGTTTATGATTGTGATTCTCATTGTGTTGACCTTCATGATCTACTATCGCTACCGTCTCAGCTTGGCACAGAAAGCGATTATCAGCGGCGAAAATGCCAAGCTGCAACTCGAGCGCGAAAACCTGCGCTATGAGATGTCACGGCTCGAAGATGAGCGCGACAGGCTCACACAGATGCTCGACTCCCGCGAGCAGATGGCTCAACCGCTGCGCAATGCTCTTGCCGAGCGTCTCGACGTGCTCAACAGCATCCTCGCCAAAGAGCTTACCGACCGGGATTCCTATGCCAAGCCTTATCATGAGTGGATCGACTCGGCACGCAAAAACCGCACTGAGTTTATGAACAAGACCCGCGAGGCATTCTCACTATCCAACCCCGAGTTTATAGCTCATCTCCGCTCATGCGATCTCACCGATGACGAAATCAATGTGGCGTGTCTCTACGCCATCGGTCTGCGTGGTAAGGATGTCGGCGAATATCTGCAGATCAAGAGCCACTACAACGTCAGCAGCTCCATCCGCAAAAAGCTCGGAATCTCCACCCACGACACCAACCTCAACCTCTACATCCGCTCCCTTCTCAACAGGCGCTGAAAGCCTATCGGAGGCCCGTTTTTCGGCCATCGGCTGCCGAATTTTGGAAATGTTAAACTTTTGGGTTTTCATTATTTTTAATTCGCTGATTTACTGACAAATAAAATTGGCGATATTAAACTTTTTTTCTTGGCGAATAAGGAAATTTTACATAACTTTGTAGCTGTTTCAACCCTTAAAAACACCACTGGTTATGAAAAAAATTCTGCTAATTTTCACATTATTTTTCTCATTGACGGTTGCTTCAACTTATGCCGAAACCTATGAAATTCACCCTCCCATCAAGACCAAGAAAAACGATGGAAAGGATGACGGCAGAGGCCGGGCACCCATCTATCTTCCTATCAAAATTTATCTCGATACCGACAATAATACAGTCCGGGTGGTGAGCAATGATGATATTCAGGCGTCAGTATCTATCTATAATGAGGCCGGCGAATTGGCAGGCTACTCAATGTCGATCAATGCAGTTCTGCCGATTCTTTCTTCCGGCAACTACTCAATCTATATAGATGGTGACGGCTGGTATGCCGAAGCAGAGTTCTCGATCTAAGAGACCCGATAATAACATTGTTGTTTTATTATATTTTTCAACTTCGGCAATTATCACCTCACCACTTGGATTTTTCCTTAACCTCGGGTTCAACCCGGGGTTTCTTACTATATCACCGCTTCGCGACTCCCCTAAGCGGGCGGTTTTGTAGACAAAGTCGGGCCGGGGTGAAAAATATTTGCCTTTGAAGATATTATATCGGGGATTTTGACTATTTTTGTGGATATTTTTTCCATTCAATCATTCCGATGACTTTATTCAAGCTTATTCCAGGCGCATTGGGTGTAGCGGCTACAGCTCTGCTGTGGCCGGCATCCCTGTTTTCACAAATCAATTCGCCAAAGGCTCCCGGATATATCGACCGTGGCTCAGCCATGCTTTCAACCCTCAACGCCCGAGGCGCTTATGATCAGGCTACGGGCAGTCTGAGACTCTCCACCGATCCCGACAATATCGAAACATCGCTTCGGCTTGAGGCTATGGCCGCCGCGCTCGAAGGCTCGGAAGAGGCACCCGCCCTTCTGAAATCATGGCTCGAAAAATATGCCATGTCGCAATACCGCCCCGAAGTGCAGCTCACTTTGGGCGACTGGTATTTTGCGCGCGAACGCTATGGCGAGGCTCTCAAACAATATAACCTTGTGGGTGACAACGCCCTCAACACAGTCTCCTCTCAATATTTAGCCTATCGCAAGGCATATTGCATGTTGCTCCTCTCTGAAAACGAGGGAGCTTCAGCGATATTCACCCGGCTTGCCTCCACTCCCGGCTCGGCCTATGCCACAGCCGCCCGATTCTATAACGGCTATATAGCCTATCGCAAAGGTGATCTCAACAAGGCTGCCGAGCTTTTCAAGGCCTGCTCTTCCGACCCCGACCTCGCCGGAGCTGCCGACTGCTATCTGTGTCAGATCTACTACAAGCAGGGCGACTATAACAAAGCTCTCACCTCAGCCAAGCGCGCCCTCAAAAGCGGCTATTCAAGCTTCTATCCTGAAGCAAACCGTGTGGCCGGCGAATCGCTCTACAACCTTGGCCGCAGCAGCGAGGCTGTGCCCATGCTCTGGAAATATGTCGAGGCTGTAGAATCCCCCGCTCCCACTGCCCTTTATATTCTCGCCACTGACGAATATCTCAAAGGAGAATATACCAACGCCGCCGAGCTGCTTCAACAGGTTGTGAAAAGCCCCGAAGCCACCGGCGCAATGGCTCAGAGCGCATGGCTCTATCTCGGCCAATGCTATGTGAAAGGTGGTCAGACCAGTCAGGCGGTAATGGCGTTTGAAAACGCTTTCCAGCTCAATGCCGACCCCGCCATCTCCGAAACAGCCTTCTATAATTATGCTGTAGCGATGATCGACGGCGGAAAAACGCCTTTCGGCAACTCGGCCAAACTGTTTGAGGAATTTCTCGACCGCTATCCGCAGTCGAAATATGCATCAGATGTTGAGGAATATATCATCTCGGGATATATCAGCAACAACGACTATCAGGGGGCCCTCGCCTCGATTGACCGCATTTCGCATAAGAGCGACAACCTCAAGAGCGCCCGTCAGAAAGTGCTCTTCATGCTCGGCACCCGCGAGTATGGCGACAACAACTTCACCTCGGCTCTCAACCGCTTTGCCCAGGCCGGAGCTCAGACCAAAGCCCCCTACAGTGCCGAAGTGGCCTCTCAGGCTAATCTCTGGCAAGGCATAACCCTCTACAATCTTGAGCGCTACGGACAGAGCGCCGACCAGCTCAGAAAATGGCTTTCGTCGGCCTCCAACCGCGACAACTCGCGTCCCCTCGCCACCTACACCCTGGGCTATGCCCTCTTTGAGGATGAAAAATGGGCCGACGCAGCCAAAGCGTTCTCCCAGGTTACTGCCTCAACCGGTCTCACCGGCTCGTCGAAGGCCATGATCGTCGACGCTGCCACACGCTATGCCGACTGCCTGTATTATCAGAGTGAGTTTGGCAACGCCCGCGAAGCCTATGCCCGCGCCTATAATCTCAACACCTCCGCCGGCGATTACCCGCTGTTTCAGGAAGCTGTGATGATGGGTTATGAGCGTGACTACAAAGGCAAGCAGCAGGCCATGACCCGCTTCATCGAGCTCTTTCCCGACTCCCCTCTCGCCTCTGACGCCCTGCTCGAACTGGCCGAATGTCAGGTGACCCTCAACAATATCGACCAGGCAATCTCGACCTATTCGCGACTCGTTGAAACCTATCCCTCAACCGCCGCAGCCCGCAAGGGCCGTCTGCAGATGGCAATTACCGCCATGGACGCCGGACGCAACGACGAGGCCGTGACCAACTACCGCAAGCTCATCGCCGATCATCCCACCAGCGAGGAAGCTCGCCTTGCAGCCGACGACCTCAAACGCTATTATGCCCGCATCGGAGACCTTGAGGAGTTTGCAGCATGGATGACCAATATCGGCAACGCTCCAGCCATCGACCCGTCGGAGATCGACAACCTCACTTTCGCGGCCGCTGAAAAAGAGTATGCCGATACCGAAAACACTGCCAAGCTTAAGGAATATCTCGCTAAGTTCCCCAAAGGCAACAATGAGGCCCGCGCCCTCTATCTGCTCGCCGAGGAGGCCTCGCTGTCGAACAACAACGACGAAGCCTATACCTATGCCTCGCGGCTCATTGAGGAATATCCCGACGCCGAAGGCTTTGAAGACGCAATGCTCATGATAGCCGACGCTCAGATGGCTCAGGGCAAAACCGAAGCTGCCCTCCACACCTTTGATGAGCTGCAGCGCAAATCGGTCAGCCCGATTTATCTCTCCGAAGCTCGCCTTGGTCTGCTCCGCACCGCCTCGGCCCTCGGTCGCAACGCAACCGCCATCGACGCTGCCGACAAGCTGCTGGCCACATCTTCATCCACGCGTGAAAACTACTCTGAGATCATCTGCCTAAAGGCCCAGGCCCTCGACCGCATAGGTCAGCGCGACGAGGCTCAGGAGCTCTGGAAAGAGGTAATCAAAGAATCACCCAACGATCTCTTCGCCTCTCAATCAGCCGTTCTGCTGTCGGAATCGCTGCTTGCCAACGGCAACACAGAGGAAGCTCACTCTACTATCGAGAAATTTATCAACTCCAATCCCTCACACCAATATTGGTTGGCAAGAGGCTTCATAGTGCTGAGCGACGTGCTCCGCGCCGGTAACGATGACTTTGAGGCAGACCAGTATCTCCACTCGCTCCGCAACAATTATCCCGGCAACGAACCCGACATCTTCAAAATGATCGACGAGCGTCTTTCTAAAAATTAATCGCCTCCCCCAACCATAATTTATTATGAATAGTCTGAAGCTAAGATATGCTGCTCTCGCAGCCTCCATGACCATCATCCCGGCAGTCACGGCTCAAAACACTGACGCGCCCGACGACCCTTCGCTCACCAAGGAAATCAAGGTTGAGCGCGAAGTTGAGCCCCTCATCCGCGAGGCGAAGCGTTTGAATCTCTCCCCCGAAATTTCGCTCAAACCGTTTAGCAAAACCAACCTCGCCTACAGCGACCGCACCATCACCGCGCGCATTCCCTCTACTTTCTCGCAGCTCGAACCGGCAGCCTATCTCTACAGTGTGCCCCGCGCTCCCTGGCGGGGATATGTGGCGGGCGGCTATTTCCCCACCTTCAATGCCGCTCTCTCGGCCGGCTACCGCATTATCGGCACCGAGCGGTCGAGCCTCGATGTGTGGATGCAATATGACGGCGTGCGCTATAATGTGAAAGTCAACGACGACTCTCATGCCCGCTACTCCAACACCCTTCAGATAGGCTCGCGGCTCCATACCCTCATCGGCTCTAAATCGGCTCTCGATCTCAGCCTCAACTACATGGTGGCCCGCTTCCGCTATCCGGCTTTCATCAATACCAGCTTCATTCAGCTCGGCGAGGAGCATGTTCACACCATGCACCAGACCGTCAACAACGTTGAGCTCTCGGCAGGCTTCACTTCCAAAGTCAACGACCTGGGCTATAAGCTGAGATTTGACTTCAATCACTTTGCCTATGCCCAGAGCGGCATCTGGCCCCGGTTTGAGATTGAAGACTATCCCTACAACGGCAGCTATCTCAACCCCGTGAGAGAAAACCACATCTCGATCGGAGGCAGCCTCGACCGATTCTTCGACCTCGACCTCTCGGTTGTGAGCAACAGCCGCCGCTCGCTGACCGACTTTCCGTTTCTCACCGTCGACGATCCTTTCAAACCCGACAAAAACTACAACCACGCCCTCCTCACCCTCGCTCCCGGCTACAGCTTCTCGACCGGCAACCTCACCCTCGATGTGCGCGCCCGAGTTGACCTGACTTTCAATTCAGGCAAGTTTTTCCACATCGCTCCCGCGGTTGATCTGTCATGGCGCCCTGTCAACATTCTCACTGTTTGGGCCAAACTCGGCGGTGGAGAGTGGCAGAACACCCTCCTGTCGCTCTATGAAGTGAGTCAGCTCAGCCAGCCCATGATGGCCTATAAGAACTCCCACATTCCCCTCACCGTTGATGCAGGAGTCACCGCCGGCCCCCTTGAAGGAGGATGGATCAAGCTCTATGGCGGCTATACCCGCGCCAACGACTGGCTTATGCCCACGGTGACTTCGCCCGGCATCCTCACCTTCACCCCTCTGGATATAAAAGGTGTTCACGGCGGAGTGGCGCTCGGCTACAACTACCGCGATTTTGCCGAAATCGAAATGAAATTTGAGGGTGCGCCGACAGGTCTTTACAAAGGCTACTACCTGTGGCGCGACAGAGCCGGCCAGGTGTTTGATCTCCGACTCTCTGTGAAGCCCCTCAAGCCCCTCACCGTCGAAGCGTCGTGGCAACTGAGAGCCAACCGCTCGGTCTGCTTCCCCGAATATTTCGACTTCTCATCGTCTGACAATATCCACACCACTGTTGAAACCACCGTCACCAACCGCCTCAACAACCTCTCGCTCATCAACCTCGGCGGCAACTGGCAATTCAACAATCGCTTCGGTGTGTTTGTTAAACTCGAGAACATTCTCGGGCGCCACACCACCGCCGTTGATCTCCTTCCCGGACAAGGCTTCCACGGTCTTGTTGGCGCCTCCTATAAATTCTGACACTTCAACAAGTTAGTCTAATGTCTGAAAATCTCCTGAAGCCCGAGCTTTCCGACTGTCTCGTGCTCATACCCACATATAACGAAAAAGAAAACATCGCCGCCATAATAGATGCCGTGATGGGTTTGCCTCACCGGTTTGACGTGTTGGTGATAGACGACGGCTCGCCCGACGGCACAGCCTCGATCGTTAAAGAGAAGATGAAGCAGCTGCCCGGCAGAATCCACATTCTCGAACGCGAGGGAAAGCAGGGTCTGGGCACCGCCTATATCGCCGGATTTGAAGAGGCGCTCCGTCATCCCCAATATGAATATATCTTTGAGATGGACGCCGATTTTTCCCACAACCCCAATGACCTGATGAAGCTCTATGAGGCATGTGCGGTCGACGGCGCCGATATGGCTGTCGGCTCCCGCTATATCTCGGGAGTAAACGTGGTCAATTGGCCGATGGGTAGGGTGCTGATGAGCTATTACGCCTCGGCCTATGTGAGAATAGTCACCGGAATGCCGGTGCGCGACACCACAGCCGGTTTCGTGTGCTACACCCGCCGAGTGCTTCAGGCTCTGCCGCTCAAAGAGATAAGATTCAAGGGCTACGCCTTCCAGATTGAGATGAAATTTCTCACTCACAAATACGGGTTTAAAATCAAGGAGGTTCCCATTGTGTTTGTCAACCGTGTGCTCGGCACAAGCAAGATGTCGTCGGGCATATTCTCCGAGGCTCTTCTCGGAGTGATAAAGCTCAAAGTTTCAAGCTGGTTTACCAAATATCCTGACTATGGCAAACATTGACCTGCTTATTCACAACGCCCGCATCGTCAACGAGGGCGTAACCATACCCAAAGGCTATCTCACTGTCTCGGGTGAATTTATCTCAGCCATCGGCGAGGGAGAGCCCTCTGCTGAACTGATGGCTGAAGCGCGCGAGACAATCGACGCCGCAGGCAAGTATCTCCTGCCCGGAGTGATCGACACCCATGTGCATTTCCGCGACCCGGGCCTCACCCACAAAGGGGATATGCACACCGAAAGCACCGCCGCCATTGCGGGAGGAGTGACCTCGTTTATTGACATGCCCAACACCAAGCCCCCCACGATAAGCGTCGCCGCAGTAGAGGATAAGATCTCCCATGCCGCCGAGGTTTCGATGACCAACTACGGTTTCTTTATCGGCGCCACCAATTCCAATCTCGAGGAGCTGCGTCAGGCCGATTATTCTCAAATTGCGGGCGTGAAGCTGTTTTTGGGTTCATCAACCGGCAACATGCTTGTCGACAAGCCTTCGACTATCGAACAGATATTCCGCGAAGTGCCCGCGCTGATCGCCGTTCATGCCGAAGATGAAGCCACCATTGCCGCCAACCGCAAGAAACTGAAAGAGGCGCTCGGCGAGGAAATTCCCATCGACTGCCACCCGGTGATCCGCGACCATGAGGCTTGCTATCTCGCCACCCGCCGCGCCGTCGACCTCGCCAAAGCCACCGGAGCGCGCCTGCATGTGTGCCACATCTCCACCTCCGACGAGCTGCGCCTCTTCACTCCCGGCCCGGCAGCTGAAAAACATATCACCGCGGAGACTTGTCCCCAATATCTCATATTCACCGATGAGATGTATGGCGCACTCGGCAGCCGCATAAAATGCAACCCCGCCATCAAACGCCCCACCGATCGCGAGGATCTGCGCTTTGCCGTTAACCACGACATTATCGACACCATCGCCACCGACCACGCCCCTCATCTTTGGGAAGAAAAACGGGGCACCGCCCTCACTGCCGCCTCAGGTATGCCCGGCATAGAGTTCTCGCTGCCGGTGATGATGCAGGCCGTGAGCGAGCAATGGTTTTCGGTTGAGACGGTGGTGTGGAAAATGTGCCACAATCCCGCCACGATTTTCAACATCGACCGCCGCGGTTTTCTGCGCGAAGGCTATTATGCCGACCTTGTGATTTTCGACGCCGATTGCGAACCCTATACCATCAAGGACGAGAATGTGAAATCGCTCTGCGGCTGGACCCCCTACAACGGCCTCCAGCTCTCGGGCCGCGTTGACATTACGATTCTCAACGGCTCGCCGGCCTATAAATACGGCACGATTTTCAAGGCGCGCACCCACGCCCTGAAATTCAACCAGCCTCAAAAGGCCACCGAGTGATTGCCCGTGAGGCGATTTTGACAATTCAAGTTGAATGATTAACTTTGTTGGCGTGAAAAAATATCTATTTCCATCAGTCATGATTCTTGCCGGGGCGATAATGTCGTCAGCCTCATGCAGCGGCAAGAGCAGCGCCGTGACCGAGCAACAACCTGCCGCGGAGGCCGTAGCCGATTCGCCGGGCAAAATGTTTTCGGCCGACTCGTCGTTCAGCTATGTCAAGGCTCAGGTTGACTTCGGCCCACGCACTCCCGGCTCTCAGGCCCACGACGCCTGTGCCCTGTGGATAGAATCGGAGCTCAGCCGACATGGTGCCGACACTGTCATTGTGCAACGCGGCGAAGTGGTCCAGCCGGTCAGCGGCGACAAACTCCCCGTCACCAACATCTTGGGGCGCTATAACCCTCAGGCTAAAGACCGGTTGATGCTCGTGGCTCACTACGACACCCGCCCTTGGGCTGACGAAGAGAGCAACAAGGCCCACCACAACACTCCCATCGACGGCGCCAACGACGGCGGCTCGGGTGTGGGAGTCATGCTTGAGCTGGCCCGTCAGCTCGGCATCCAAAGCCCGGAGATAGGGGTCGACCTGCTCTTTGTCGACGCCGAAGACTCAGGCACCTCAGGCGAGCATCCCGATGCCAATAGCTCCTGGGCGCTTGGCTCCCAATATTGGGTTGACAACACCGACTACTCGCGTCTCGCCCTCCAGCCGAGGCTTGTGATCGTGCTCGACATGGTCGGCGGTCTCAACGCCCGCTTCCACCGCGAGCAATTCTCGTCAGCCTACTACCCTGCTGAGGTCAACCGTGTGTGGACAATAGCCCGCCGGGCCGGCCACGGAGACAGATTTATCAACGAGCCGGGAGGCGCGATTCTCGACGACCACCTCCCCTTCATCCGCAAAGGAATTCCGGCAATCGACATTGTTGAAAGCAAAGCGTCGGCCACCGGATCCTTCCCCGCCACATGGCACACCCTCTCCGACAACCTCCAGAACATATCACCCCAATCGCTCGAAGCCGTGGGCGCTACACTGCTCCACCTCATCCGCACCGGATTCTGAGCTATTGACACCATAAAAAATTCTACCGAAATTCAATGAGCAACACAACTCCTTCTATAGATCAACTACAAGACCAGATAATTGACGAATTTACCGGCATTGACGACTGGATGGACCGCTATGCCATGATCATCGACCTCGGCAATTCACTTCCGCCCATCGAGGAATCGCTCAAGACCCCCGACCACCTTATCGAGGGATGTCAGAGCCGCGTGTGGCTCAACGCCACCCTCTCGCCCGAAGGCAAGGTGGAATATACCGCCGACTCCGACGCCATTATCGTGAAAGGCATCATAGCCTTGCTGATAAGCGTGCTCAACGACCACAACCCCGACGAGATTCTCGCCTCCGACCTGCATTTTATATCAGCCATCGGCCTGTCGGAAAACCTCTCCCCCACCCGCTCTAACGGCCTCCTCGCCATGGTGAAGCAGATGCGCATGTATGCCCTCGCTTTCAAGACCAAGCTCGATGCCGAGGCCAAATCCTGAAAATTAAATCAAATCATATAAATCAATCGTTATGTTTAAAAACCAACCGGCAGGCCTATATGTCCTGTCACTTGCCAACACCGGCGAGCGCTTCGGCTACTACACCATGCTCGCCATCTTCCTGCTCTTCCTGCAGGCGAAATTCGGCTTCGACGCCACGGTGTCGGGTCAGATCTATTCTATTTTCCTCGCCTTAGTCTACTTCATGCCCCTCATCGGCGGCTGGCTGGCTGACAAATGGAACTTCAACAAGTGTGTAATGACAGGCATCGGAGTGATGTTTGTGGGCTATCTCATCATGTCGATACCCACCGACATCCGCAGCAACACATCTCTTGTGATACTCTGCTGCGCCCTCGCCCTCATCGCCATCGGCACCGGCTTGTTTAAGGGCAACCTGCAGGTTATGGTGGGCGACCTCTATAACGAAGCCCGCTATGCCAACCAGCGCGACACGGCATTCTCATTGTTCTATATGGCCATCAACATCGGCTCGCTCTTCGCTCCCGCCGTTGCCACATGGATGACCAACATCGCCATGCAAGGCGCAGGTCTCACCTATGTTTCCTCACTTCCCGCCCTCTGCAACGCCTATCTCAGCGGCGCTGAAAATGGTGCAGAGCTCATTCAGGTCATCACTGAAAACAACATGGCCGTAGGCGCCAACCTCACCGAGTTTGCCAACAACTATATCACTACCCTCTCCACCGGCTATGGCTATGCCTTTGCCGTGGCCTGCGGTTCACTCATCGTGAGCTTCCTCATCTACTTCCTCGGCCGTCCCACCTATCGCCACATTCTCACCGGCAACAAGGGCGGAGCCAAATCCTCAACCGACAATGCTCCCGAGCTCACTCCCGCTCAGACCAAGGCAAGAGTCGTGGCCCTGCTCCTCGTGTTTGCCGTGGTGATCTTCTTCTGGATGGTGTTCCACCAGAACGGCGCTACCCTCACCGAATTTGCCAAGAGCTGCACCTCTCCCGACGCCTTCGGCTGGACACGTATCGGCTTTAACGTGTGGGCTCTCGTTACAATCATCGTGGGCGTTTATGCTCTCTTCAGCCTCTTCCAAAGCAAATCGGGCGCCGGCAAAGCTGTCTCGGCCATCATTCTCTGTGCCGTAGGCGTTGGTCTCTACTTCTTCTATCAGGACACTCCCGAACCCGTAAGCGGCATCCAGCCCCAGCAGTATCAGCAGTTCAACCCCTTCTATGTAGTGGCTCTCACCCCCGTGAGCCTCGCTATCTTCGGCTGGCTCGCCAACCGCAAGAAAGAGCCCTCGGCTCCCCGCAAGATCGGCTTCGGCATGATCATGGCCGCCGTGGCCTATGCCGTGATGATGATCGGTTCATTCTCACTCGTCGGAACCAATGGAGCCGTATCGACCAACTGGCTCATCTCAACCTATCTCCTCCTCACCTTCGCCGAACTTCTCCTCTCCCCTATGGGCATTTCGTTTGTCAGCAAGGTAGCTCCTCCCAAACTCAAAGGCTCAATGATGGGCGGATGGTTTGCCGCTACTGCTGTCGGCAACTACCTCGTGTCGATTCCCATGCTCCTTTGGGGTAAGATTCCTGTTTGGACTATCTGGGGAATACTTATCATACTCTGTATTCTTTCAGCAGCCTTCATCTTCTCTCAGATGAAGAAACTTGAAGCCGCCACCGGCGACGCTCCCGCGCCCGACGTTGACCAGCTCGAAACCGTAGAAGACGACGCCATCTAATCTCCCCCTCTGAAACTAATCCCCCCTCTCGGGCCGGCCGCTTTTGAGTGGTCGGCCCGAATTTTATTCTCTCAGAACGCCCTGCCGCAAACAATTCCGCCTCCCTGAATGTTAATATGATAACAAACCTCTATTCTTAACCCGATTAAAACTCCACCGCTATGATAGACTTCCAGCCCCACGCCTTTATCGCCTGGCTCATAATAATCGCCTCTGTTTGTATCGCAGTGCTCCTCGGCAAGATGATTGACTACATCTACTTCCATCGCCACGCCGGGCAGAATCCCTCCGTGCAGCCCATCGTAGCCGTCACAGATAAAAAAAATAAGTCAAATTTTCCCCACGTCTGAAAAAATTGCTAACTTTGCACCGATTTTAAGTCGGCGGGGTGTAGCACAGTTGGCAGCGCGCCACGTTCGGGACGTGGAGGTCGGAAGTTCGAGTCTTCTCACCCCGACTTTTCAACGGGTTTAACTTCAATCAAGTTAAACCCGTTTGATGATTTTACAAACGAAACTCCAATGTTATGAGTGAACAAGAATTAAATTCATATAGATTTCTCAGTGGGCAAGAGCCTACTGATGAGATGCTTGAAGCCATAATGTCGGATGCCTGCAAATATGCTATAAAAAAAGCTGAGCAGGCTCAGAGAGATTTTGAAATTGACTATCAGAAGCAATATGACTATGCCCTCAGGAAATGGGGTGCTCAAATTGCAGCAATCAAAAATGGCCAAAAATAATCATCGCCCCGAACTCATATTGATCGCCGGCCCTAATGGTTCCGGCAAAACCACTGTTACCAACCAATTTCTTCATCACGAATGGTCAGGAGGGGCGGCGGGTGAATTTGAGGACGCCGATTTTGCTCAGCTCGTCCATA